>NZ_KV795571.1:0-12439 GCF_001809035.1 Eikenella sp. HMSC061C02 | reverse complement strand
ATATTGAGTGATTTTGCTTCCTAAGCCCCTAAATAAATATATTCATAAAATTTTGTACCAATATAATGCGCACAAACACCAGCATTTACCAAAGTAACTTTTCCCCATAGCTATTTTCAATCGCACCCTCTGCCACTTTCAGGTAGCCTGCCATTTTCCACTTCAGCAAGTTCCCGCCACCATGCCCACACGCCGCTTTATCTCGCTTCTGCCCATTCTGCTATTGTCTGCCGCTGCCCAAGCTGCACCCGACAACTGGCTGCCGCAAGCGCAGCGGATGAACCGCGAAATCGTGCGTAAGGAAGACCGCCGTGCCCGGCTACACGAACATTTCCGTGGCAGCCTGTCCCAAGGCGAATCCAAACCTCAGCAAATCAACCTGCGTGCCGGCAAACATTACACCTTCTTTGCCGATTGCAGCCGCCAATGCAACAACATCGACCTCACCCTGCTGCGCGACGGCCGCACCCTTATCGCCGACACCGATCCCCATGCCTCCCCCATGTTCGGCTGGTATGCCCGCCAAAGCGGCCAATACACCCTCACCATTACCATGCCCCACTGCATCGACCGCGTGTGCGATTACAGCATCCAAGTATTCGAAGGCAGTCAGAAAATACTCTAGCCGCCTAATCGAGGCGCACACAACTTGCCCAGATTGTACTGAAGCCCAGCAAACAGTGACGGCATGGAATACCTTCGCCACAAATTTTTCAGGTAGCCTCTATCTCAAAGGCTACCTGAAAACTTAAAATACCCCCCATGAACCTAATTTTAGCCCCCATGCAGGGTCTGCTCGACCCCGTCATGCGCCGCCTGCTCACCGACATCGGCGGCTACAGCGAATGCGTTACCGAATTCGTCCGCATCACCCACACCCTGCACTCCCGCGCCACCTGGCGGCGGCACATGCCCGAAATCGATCACGGCTGCCGCACCCACGCCGGCACCCCCTGCACCCTCCAGCTGCTCGGCAGCGACCCCGACAATATGGCCGCCAACGCCCAAGCCGCCGTGGCCGCAGGTGCGCAAAAAATCGACCTCAACTTCGGCTGCCCCGCCCCCACCGTCAACAAACACCAAGGTGGCGCCATCCTCCTGCGCGAGCCAGAACGCATCCGCCAAATCGTCTCCACCGTGCGCCAAAGGCTACCTGAAAATATCCCCCTCACCGCCAAAATGCGCCTCGGCTACGAAGACGGCTCACGCGCCCTCGAGTGCGCCCAAGCCATCGCCCAAGGCGGCGCCTCCACGCTGGCCGTGCACGCCCGCACCAAAATCGAAGGCTACCGCCCGCCCGCCCATTGGGAGCAAATCACCCCCATCCGCCAAGCCCTCAGCATCCCCGTCATCGCCAACGGCGACGTATTCAGCCTGGCAGACTACCTCGCCATCCGCCGCACCAGCGGCTGCCAAGATGTGATGCTCGGGCGCGGCGCCGTCATCACCCCCGACCTCGCCCGCCAAATCCAGCGCCACAACCAAGGCCTCACGCCACAGCCCGCCGGTTTCGCCGACTACCTCGTGTGGATACGCCGATTCTTCCAACTCTGCCGCGAACACGCCGGCGATACGCCCTACCCCGCAGCCCGCCTCAAACAATGGCTCGGCATGATGAAAACCAACCACCCCCAAGCCGCACACCTCTTCACCCAACTGCGCCCCCTCACCTGCCTCCAACAAATCGAGCAGCTGCTGGATAACTACCAGCCCCAACCCGAATAAGCAAAGGCTACCTGAAAACCAAGCCCCGCGAAGCCCAAACTTTCAGGTAGCCTTCAACCACACACCACCATGCCCAAACTTTCCCGCCTCATCCGCCGCAGCCTCCTCAGCCTGGCCGCCCTCCTCCTGATCTACGGCGCCGCCGTTTGGCTGTTGCCCCATATCAAAAGCCCCGGCCAACCCGAAGGCGAACCCGAAATCACCGTATGGCTGCTCTCCAACGGCGTGCACACCGACATCGTCGTCCCCACCCTCAGCAGCGAAGCCGACTGGCGAGCCGTCTTCCCCGCAGAACACACCCGCAGCCAAGAATACGCCCCCTGGCTCGCCATCGGCCTGGGCGACAAAAACTTCTACCTCACCACCCCCACCTGGGCCGATCTCAAATTCGGCACCGCCCTCAAAGCCGCCACCGGCCTATCCAGCAACGCCGTCCACGCCACCTACTACCACAGCCTCGAAGGCTGCACACGCTGCGCCCCCATCCACATCAGCCGCGCTCAATACCGCCGCCTCATCGCCTATATCCGCCAAAGCCTGCAATGGCAAAACGGCCGCACCCTCCCCATCCCCACCGATATGGTCTACGGCGAAAACGACGCCTTCTACGAAGCCGTCGGCAGCTACAACCTTTTCTACACCTGCAACACCTGGACCAACAACGCCCTCAAAGCCATGCATGCCGACGCCGCCCTCTGGACCATCACCGAACAAGGCCTCTTCCACCACCACCCGCCCCAACCGCCCGCCAGCGGAAACGAAGGGCTGCCGGAAACAACATCACAACTAGGCGATTGAGGCTACCTGAAAATATACCTTCAATGAAAGTTCAAACAGTCCGGATACAGCATCACCCAATCCTGCCGTTAAAGGCTACCTGAAAATTTAAAGAGACCGGCAAAACTAAACGGCGGAGCCACTTGCCGCCCTGCCCCGCCAAATAACCTATCGCCCACAGCCTAAACAAAAAGGCTACCTGAGAACTTAGCTTCGCAGAAACTCGCAAAGCTAAATTTTCAGGTAGCCTTTCTCTTATGCCTACACCGAATCAGTCCCACAACCACGGCGGCTTAGCGGCGGCAGCGCGCTCGGCGGCGGGGCAGTCTTCGCTGTGCGCGCCTTTCAGGTAGCCCGTGCTCACCAAAAATTCGCGCACGATTTCGGGGCCGGTGAATTTGAAGGTGCGGCGGAACAGCTTCACCCAATCGGCCAGCGGCTGCGGGTGGTGGTGGTCGAGCCAGTTCTTGAACGAACCGAATGCTTGTTGCAGCTGCAAAATTTGCTGCGCATTGTGGATGGCGGCATTGATTTTCAAGCGGTTGCGGATCACTTTCGCGTCGGCCAGCAGGCGTTGGCGGTCGGCTTCGCCGAAGGCGGCCACGGCGGCAATGTCGAAGCCGGCGTAGGCGGTGCGCAATCCGGCAGCACGTTGTAAAATCAGCGCCCAGCTCAAGCCGGCCTGGTTGATTTCGAGCAGCAGGCGGCCGAAGAGTTCGTTGTCATCTTCGATGGGGAAGCCATAGAGACGGTCGTGATAATGCTTGTTGGGGTCGGGACTGTCGGCGGGCAGGCCGTTGGCAAGGGCGCAGTAGCTGTTCATGCGGCTAGTTTTTCAGGAAGGCAAACGCGGGCGAGCCGATAAAGTACACCAGCACAACATAAGTGCCCACGGCATTCAGCGCCACGCTAAACCAAAAGGCGCGCACAAAGCGGATATTCGCGGTGTGCTGCTGATAACGCATCTGCGCCAACAGGCCGCCGGGCCAGCCGCCGAGCATGGCTAATAGGTGCAACACGCCATCGGGCACACGGGTGCGGCCGCTTTGGGCACTGCGTTTGTCCGTACGGTAGAGAATAAGCAGCAGGCAGCTGGCCAGCAAATAGGCTGCGGCCAGCGGCAGGGAAATAAAGGACACGGCGGCAAGGAACAGCAGGATAAACGTGCCGCCGAGCAGGCTTTCGCTGAAACCGCCACCCAAAATTGTGCCGGAAGAAGGGCTTTCGCGGTCGGCCCAGCCCAACTCGTAGCCTTGCGGAATCACACGGGTGGCCACCCATTCGCCGCGCCGCCGCCCCAGCACAAAACTCACCTGCTGGTGGTTGGCCGGGCTTTTGTCGCGGAACACGAATGCCGATTGAGGGAAAAACACCCGCGCTTTAATCGACTTAACCTTGATATAGCCCGATTTTTCCTCTTCATTCCAGCGCACCACCTTGCCCACATAAGTTTCGCCGTTCACCAATTTATCTTGCCGCTTGGCCTGCTTGCGTTCTTTATGCAGCGCCTCCTCTTCTTCCGGACTGCGCCGCTGCAGGCTGGACGTGGCAGCATTCTCCGCGCTGTCGAGCAGCCAATAGCCGCTGACGGGGTGGCTTTGCAACACGCCGCACAACACATCGCCCGGCTCGGGAGAAAGGTCGGTGGCGGCAAAAAGATCGCCCACCAAAAACACGCTCAATGGCGGCTCGTCACCATTGCTCACCACATCGGCCACACCGGTGCGTTCTGCAGCATCCCACACCCGCACCGCAGCATCCACAATCCGCCCCTCGCGCCACTTACGCCCCGGCTCGGCAGCATCCTCACCGCCATCAGCCGCCGGTTGCGCAGAAATTTCAGCCAACACGGCAGCCTGCGACTCAGCCACCACTGCGGCAAGCGTTTCAATCGCAGCAGGCTCAATCTCAGATGCCCCATCGGGCAAAGCTTGCGGCGCAATTTCGGGCAATTCGTTTTCGGTGTTCATGGCGGGTAGGAGAAGGGTTGGGAGAAAGAGAAAGGCTACCTGAAAAGCGCCCGCCTGCCAAGCAGCAAGCGGGTGTTGAGGAAATTTGCAGTCAATCTGTTGCAGGTATCGGCAAGGAAGCGAAGATGCCTCATCAAAAGGCTACCTGAAAAGTGCATGGCGACACAGGAAGCATTGATTGTCCACATTGGCAACAAGTACCCATTCTACAGATACTCTGCTCACGTTGTGCTTGCTACTCTGTATCAATTAGCGCTACAAACAATGACATAACTGGAATAAATATAAATATAAAATTATATGTTGCTGGTGTGGTTAATGATTCTACTATCTCCTGCAATGTTTGAAACCCTAATCTATTAAGATAAATATCACCTATAACAATAAATATAGCATCAATTATCAATAAAATGAGTGTTGTACCATATAATGAACCCAACATAACTATAAAAGTAAATAGTTTCCGATTCATTCTTATCTCCTTGCTTTAGTTGCCTTCCTCCTATCAGTTCCATTTCTAAAATATGGAAGTGATCTTTCCTCGGTTTTGGTTCTCAAAAACTCTCCACCTCCAGTACTACCAACAACTCCCGTAATATGTAGGTTGGGCTGTAAACCCAACGTTTCGAGAGGTGTGATGGCTGCATTGGGTCTTAACCCAGCCTACGCTTACTATCCTTATTTTATAAAAATTACATCGCCAGCAGAGCCACTAGCCTACATAGACTAGGTTTGAAGCCAATAATCAATTTTCAGGTAGCCTTCTATGCCACCAGTCATTCCACCACACTCTTCACTACCTTTATCTGCATGAAACGACCATATTATTTGAACCTTATACGTTTTTAAAAGGTTGTCTGAAGATTTCTCAGGTAGCTTTTAATCAACCGATCAACTATCATTCATATACTCATAAACTTTGTTGATTTGCTCGGGAATACTGCCCGAAAATCGATTTTCAAAAAATGCACTCCCAATAGTAAATGCCCACGGCGAAACAGCCTTAACCTCATCCAATCTTTGATAACTGTTAATACTTCCAGCCAAACATACTGGAATAGAAACATTTCTTACCAATTCCGCGTTGAGTCGGTTGGCATCGCCTACATAACGGTATCCCAGTAAATTAATACCATAAACCCCTTTTGCCGCATACTCCTGCGCCTCAGTAATAATATCTTCTATCTGGCCGGCCAAGACGGTCGGTCTTCCCTGAAGCCCACCAACAAAAGGCATATACTTGATTTGATGCTCTTTGCAAAACTGATTAATAGAATCGAAAAAACGGGTTCCCATTAAAATATCGCAACCGCATTCAAGCGCAGTTTTTGCCCCTAATAATCCGGCATCTTCCGCATATTCAACCACTTCCAGAAAAGTCGTCTTTCCACACTCTTTCATATAAGAATAAAGATGCTTCATCTCACCCAAAGATAGAGGTACTTCTTTAATTCCCCAAAACTGAGCTTTACTATGCCTACATTGTTCGAATATCTTAGCCGCCTCCAGCACCGTTTGATCATTATGCGTCAGCATTACGACAAGATTGTTTTTGGTTTGCATAAGATTCCTAATCTTATATAATTTAATTTTTTAATAATACTGAAAATATAACATCTTATTGTGTTATTTGATTAATTCCTTTGGAATCAAGCATGGATCATACATGACCTTAGAACGATTCTTCCAAATCAATTTCTGTGCCAATACCTTGTCGGTTTTAAGGCAAATTATTTGCTGATAAATTTCAGAATGACGGTAGTATGATGAACCACGTTTTACAAAACAATGATTTTCTTCTATCAGTTGGTAGCGATGCTCAACAGGCACAGTACTTCTCAACTCTGCTTTCAATTCCCCATTTTCACACCAAACTAAAATCTGCATATCATGTGGAGTATTATTTTTAAAACGGTAATCAATATAATTATAAGACACTGATGTTCCAGATGAAAATGGCACCCTATTTCGCTCAGCACTGGGGTCGAGCGCATCAGAATGCGTATGTAATTCTATAATTTCCAATGGGCTATGCAATACCAACAAATTAAGTGTGTTAGCCAAATTGCACAAACCACCGCCCACACCCATTTTCAGCTTACCCTTACTGATCACCCTTCCTTCTTTATACCCTTTCCGTACGCTGGTTTTTCCGACAAGGTGCCAAAATGAGAAAGTTTCATTTGGCTTGATAACAATACCGTTAATCTTCTCACTCGCCAAGGCAAGATTAACAGCTTTATTTTGTTGTGAAATCGGATCTATACCCGGCCCATTCCGGATAATGTTCGAACTATGGCTATAAATCAGAACTGGAAGCTTTTCTATATTCCTGAACCGGGCAAATCGTGTTTTGGCACGGAGGTCACTTACATACCTCTTGGCAATTTCTTTATAACAGGAAATCTGATAAAACAAAGAATTGATATCACTGAAGTTACGTCGCCTTATAATAGCCTCTTTAGGTTTGATTTCAATTCGGTTTCTATATCGGCTATATTGAAAGCAGGCCAAAATCAATTTTTCCAGTTGCCGTTTCTTCCCTATAGGTTCGTTGGGGTCTTTTTGCAGAAAACGCACTAAAATACTGGCAATACCGGCGCGGTTTGCACCCAAAATATCTGTAAAAATTTGATCTCCAACAACTAATGCCTGCTGCGACGTTATCTCCAATAAATCTAATGCCTTCATATAATTGAGCGAGTTTGGCTTATGGGCATCTGCAATAAATAAAGTATTAAGGGTTTCCGCAAACGGGGCGATACGTTTGGCATTGTTGTTGGACAATAAAAGTGTTCTAAACCCGATCTGATGCAGCATTTCAAACAAATCAATAACTTCTTGAGTTACTTCAGACCCATGATGCACCAAGGTATTGTCTATATCAAAGATCAATGCCCGATAGCCTTGCTGAAACAGGTTTTCATAATCTGGAGAAAAAACACTATTGATATAAGCATATGGATAAAACACCTTAAACATAACCACCCCCTTAAATGATTTAAATCCAGCCTAGTTTATTGTATCCAATCATCGTGGATAACTTTGTATTCAATCTTAAATAAAATATACAATCGCAGTTACACCGATATTCTCAGACAGTCTTTCTATTTAGCGGCAACTCTTCCCCTTAGTGTTCTCAACACATTCTTCACCGTATTTATCCGCATCCCCACATCCTCCATCTGAGCCGTAAACTTCAACTTATCCGCCCCGGCTAGCCGGTATTTTTTATCCGTCTGAATCAGTAGGATGATTTCTGTCGGGTCGATTTGGTGGTGTTTGCCGAAGGTAATGGTAACGGCTTCGCTGGTCGCGTCGATGGCGTCTATACCCAATTCTTTTGCGGTGAGCCGCAGGTGGTGGCTTTCGATGAGGGTTTTGACGGGTTGTTCGGGCAGGCCGAAGCGGTCGACGAGCTCTTCGTGTATGGCGTTGATTTGTTGCACGGTTTCGCAGACGGCGAGGCGTTTGTAGAGGACGAGCCGTTCGTGGATGTCGGGGCAGTAGCTTTCGGGCAGCAGGGCGGGGCTGTGCAGTTTGATTTCGGTGGTGATGCCCAGCGGTGCGTCGAGGTCGGGCTGGCGGCCTTTTTTGAGGTCGCGCACGGCTTGTTTGAGCATTTCGGTGTAGAGCGTGAAGCCGACCTGTATCATTTCGCCGGACTGTCCTTCGCCGAGGATTTCGCCTGCGCCGCGGATTTCCAAATCCTGCATGGCGAGAGTGAAACCTGCGCCGAGTTCGTCTGCCGCCGCGATGGCGTCGAGGCGTTTTTCTGCGTCTTTGGTGATGTATTCGGGCGTGAGCAGGTAGGCGTAGGCTTGGTGGTGGCTGCGGCCGACGCGCCCGCGAAGCTGGTGCAATTGCGCCAGCCCGAATTTGTCGGCGCGGTTGATGATGATGGTGTTGGCGTTGGGGATGTCGATGCCGGTTTCGATGATGGTGGAACAGAGCAATACGTTGAATCTTTGCTGCAAAAAGTCGCGCATGACTTGCTCCAACTCGCGCTCGCGCAGTTGTCCGTGCGCCACGCCGATGCGTGCTTCGGGCAACAGGGTTTCCAGCCGCTCGCGCATGTTTTCGATGGTATCCACTTCATTATGCAGGAAAAACACCTGCCCGCCGCGTTTGAGTTCGCGCAACACGGCTTCGCGTACGCTGCCTTCACTGAACGGTTTGACAAAGGTTTTCACGGCGAGGCGGCGGCTGGGTGCGGTGGTAATCAGCGAAAAGTCGCGCAGGCCTTCGAGCGCCATGCTGAGGGTGCGCGGAATCGGCGTGGCGGTCATGGTGAGGATATCGACATTGGCGCGCAGACGTTTGAGCTGCTCTTTCTGGCGCACGCCGAAGCGGTGTTCTTCATCGATAATCACTAAGCCTAAATTTTTGAATTTTATATCGTCCTGCACCAGTTTGTGCGTGCCGATAACGATATCGACCGTGCCGTCCGCCATGCCTTCGAGCGCGGCTTTGGTGGCTTTGCTGTTGTTGAAACGCGAAAGGCTGGCGACTTTAACGGGGAAATCGGCGAAGCGGTCGGCGAAGTTTTGCGCGTGCTGCTCGACCAGAAGCGTGGTCGGGGCGAGTACGGCGACTTGTTTGCCGCCCATCACCGCCACAAACGCGGCGCGCAGGGCGACTTCGGTTTTGCCGAAACCGACATCGCCGCACACGAGGCGGTCCATCGGCTTCGCCTGCGTCAAATCTTTAATCACGGCGGCGATGGCGGCGGCTTGGTCTTCGGTTTCCTCGTAGCCGAAGCCGTCGGCAAACGCCTGATAGTCCAACTCGTTGATTTCAAACTTGTGTCCCGATTGGGCGGCGCGTTGGGCGTAGAGGTTGAGCAACTCGGCGGCGGTATCGTGCGCCTTTTCGGCGGCTTTGCGCTTCGCCTTGTTCCACGCGCCGCTGCCAAGTTTGTGCAGGGCGACGTTTTCATGCGCCTGACCGGAGTAGCGGCTGATTAAATGCAGTTGAGAAACAGGCACATAAAGCTGCGCTTCGCCCGCGTATTTGAGCAACATCATTTCGTTGGTTTCGCCGCCCAAATCCATCGTTACCAAGCCCATATACCGCCCGATGCCGTGTTCTTCGTGTACGACGGGATCGCCGATGTTGATTTCGGCAAGGTCGCGCAACAGGCCGTCTGAAACGGCGGCGTGTTTCTTGCGGCGGCTGTGGACGCGCGAACGGGCAACGTATTGATACAACTCGGATTCGGTGATGACGGCAAGATGCAGGCTACCTGAAAGGGCATTCCGGCTATTTTCAGGTAGCCCGCCCAATTGGAAGCCTTCTGCCAGCGGCGTAACCGTGATGCACAGCGGCGCGTTGTCATCTAAAAACGCCTGCCAGCCGGCCACAGGTTTGGGTTTCAAGCCGTGCTGGGCGAAGAAGCCGAGCATGGTTTCGCGCCGGCCGGCGCTTTCGGCACACAGCAAAATACGGCCGCCAAAGGCTGTCTGAAAGTCTTGCAACGCAGCCAGCGGTTGTTCGGATTGGCGGTTTACCGCCACATCGGGCAGGGTATGGGGCGAAGTGGCGGAAAGATCCGGCCAGATTTGCGGGTAGGCTTTCAGGCTACCTGAAAAGCGGTCGGCAGTAAGATATAAATGCTGCGGGTGCAACGGCGGATAGCTTGGGTCGCCCTGCGCCAGCGCGTGGCGCGATTTGATTTCGCCTTCGAAGCGCACGGCTTCGGCGTGCACATCGCCCACGCATACGGCCAGGGCGTTTTCGGCGATGTAGTCGAACAGGCTGGCGCAGCCGTCTTCAAAAAACAGCGGCAGGTAGTATTCCACGCCTGCGCCGAACTGGCCGTTGCTCACGGCTTGATACACGGCGGCCTCGTTCGGATTGCTTTGGATTTCCTCGCGGAAGCGGGTGCGGAAGATTTTTTGCGCATCGGCATCGGTGGGGAATTCGTGCGCGGGCAGCAGGCGGATTTCAGACACGGGGGCAAGGGTGCGCTGGGTATCGGGATCGAAAGTTTTGATGCTGTCGATTTCGTCGTCGAATAAATCGATGCGGTAGGGTGTGCTGCTGCCGATGGGGAACAAATCCACAATCCCGCCGCGCACGGCAAATTCGCCGCCGGCCACCACGTTGGACACGGCAGAATAGCCGGCTTCCACCAGATTTTCGCGCAGTTTGTCCAAATCCAGTGTCTGCCCCGTTTTCAGCCAAAACGTGCGCCCCATCAGGAAAGACGGCGGCGCAAGCCGCTGCATGGCGGTGGACACGGGCGCGAACAGCACGTCCGCTGCGCCGTTTTTCAGCTGCCACAGCACCGACAGCCGCTCGGACACCAAATCCTGATGCGGCGAGAAGCGTTCATAAGGCAGGGTTTCCCAATCGGGCAGGAACAGAGCGTTGTCTTGCGGGCGGAAGAATTGCCACGCGGTTTGCAGGCGCAGCGCAGTTTCGGCATCGGGCGTAAGCACGAGCTTGAGCGGCTTTTCCGGCAGGGCGGAGGCAAGAAAATAAGACAGGCTGCCAGCGGAAAGCTGCGGCCAGCGGGACTTTTGCGCGGGTTTGGGTAGAGGGAGATTCATAGTGTACCGACAAAGGTGTGCGGCAGCCTGAAGCAAGTTCGGGCTGCCGAGTGTTTATGGTTATCCAAATAGAAACAATACGGCGTTGGTTCACTGCACGGCCTGGTTTCTATTTTGAGCAACTGTGGTTTGGATTGATGAAAAACGGATTTTAGCAGATTAAGGCTACCTGAAACTTTAGCTTTGCAGCAATTCACACCACTTATTTTCACTGCGTTGCAGCTTGCGTTTTAGCTTCGCAGAAACTTAGCCTTGGCTACGCCAAGACATCGTTTTCAGGTAGCCTTTTATACCGCGACCAAGGCAGCTAATCCACCGCCACTTCCACCGGCTGCGCGTTCAGGGCGGCGAGCGCGGGGGCGGGGGCAACGGTTACAAATAGGCCGCGGCCGCCGCCGTTGATGTACATCAGCGGCAAATCCCAGATGCTGCGTTCGGCATACACGGGCAGCGCGGTGCGGCAGCCGAATGGGCTGGTGCCGCCCACAAAATAGCCCGTCCATTTATGCGCTTGGTCGTGCGCGGCCAGCTCCACGTGTTTCATGCCGAGCTGGCGGGCAAGGTTGCGGGTAGAGATTTGGCGGTCGCCGTGCATCAACACAATCAGACCCTTTTTGTGCTCGTTAATCAACACGATGGTTTTCACGATTTGGTGTTCGTCGATGCCGAGGCACTCGGCGGAATGCGCCGTGCCGCCGTGCTCTTCATAGGGATACTGCATGGCAGTGTGCTCGATTTTATGCGCGCGCAGAAAACGGATGGCGGGCGTAACGGGATGGTGGGGTTTGCTCATGAAAGGCTACCTGAAAACGATGTCTTGGCGTAGCCAAGGCTAAGTTTCTGCGAAGCTAAAGTGTAAGCTTCAATGCAGTGAAAACCAGCGAAGCGCGGTTGCGGCGCAGCTAACACGAAGCTGCAATAAAGTTAAACGGGAAAGGGGCAGATGATGCATGCATCAAACGGTTTCAGGTAGCCTGCCGTTTGGCGTGAGGCTACCTGAAAATTATTTGGCAAACGGCAACCAAAGCCGCGCCAGCACATACATCACCACTCCGCCCACAGCGAACAGGGCAAACACGATGCCTTTTTTGCGCGCATTCGGGCACAGCCAATACACAGCCAGGCTGAAGCTGAAAAACAGCAGCGTCACCACCCACACCAGCTGTTTGTCTTTAAAGCGGTTGAGGGTGTAGCTTTCGGTAATCATCACATACAGCTGCCAAAATCCGGCAAAGCAGATACAAAGCACACCGGCAGGCAGGAAAATCAGGCCGAGGTCTTGATGGGTCATGGTGTGGGTTCTTTTTGAAAAATTTGCGCAGGCAGCATTATAAGGCTACCTGAAAACGGAGCGAAGCGGAGTTTCTGCGTAGCTAAAATGTAGAAACCAGTAGCGTTGTTTACAGTATTTCC
>NZ_KV795570.1:0-558 GCF_001809035.1 Eikenella sp. HMSC061C02 | reverse complement strand
CTGCACCAGTCGGAGTAATCACCTTACCGGCCGGATTACCGTTGGTACCATCGCCTACATTCAGCGCAGTAGTATCGGCTGCTACAGTATAAGTAGTGCTGCCGGTAGTCGTATCCACGGTCGGTGTAACGCTAATACCGTTGCCGGCGGCTACCTTGCTGGTAGCAGCAGCTTGGGCAGCTTTCAGCTGATCTTCAGTTGCACCACGACCGCTGGTAATCTGGGTCGGATCCCAAGTTGTGTTGGTCAGCCCGGTTACGGTGCCGGCATTGCCGTCAATCTTAACCGGGTGGCCACCGGTGGCCGGGCCTACGGTGATGCTGTCGGCCAGCTTGAAGCCGATTTGGTTGTCGGTGACGGTGGTGACGATGTTGCTGTCGCCTTTGTAGGTAACTGTCTCGGTCAGTTTAACGGTGTCAGCTGTACCGTTGTCGGCAGCAATCTTGAAGCCGTTTTCTTTCAGATCGTGCAGCTGTCCGCCATTGATGGCTTCCTTGCTGCCTGCGCCAATAGTGCCGTCCGCTACATTACCCAAGGTAACCGGACCACCTGCAGCAT
>NZ_KV795569.1:15904-24700 GCF_001809035.1 Eikenella sp. HMSC061C02 | reverse complement strand
AAGTTCTTGACTTTCGATTACGGTATCTTTCCCTATCCCTCCCGGCTTACGGCGTACACTCCTCCCATATTGCTTCGCCATCTTCGCCGAACAAATGCAGGCGCAGGCGGCTATCGGGCGAGGTTTCGATGCGCAGGCGACCGCTGCTGCTGTGGGCAGCTCCGGCGAAGGTGAGGTGTTGGCGGGTGTAGGCGATGCTGCTGCGTTCGGTGTAGCGGCCGAGCAGGAAGCCTTTGCGGATGCCGCCGCCTTGGTATTCCGCCCACACGGTGTCGCCGTCTTGGTGGAAGTGGCAGCGTTCGGGTATTTCGCCTGCATGGCCTGCTTCGGCGGGCTGGAACACTTTGCCGTCGAGGTTGAACGGGGCTTGGTCGGTAGCGGCGGGCGCCGGGCTTTGGCGGAAATAGAGCAGCAGGTCGCGGAAAACGTCGGGGTCTTTCACGAAGGTCATTTCGCCGCCCTGCGGGAAATGGTAGTCGAGCAGGCGGGACACCCAGAAACGGATGCAGCCGGCGCGGTGGGCGATGGGCAGGTAGGCCTGTTCGGCGGGAGTGAGGGGGCGCACGCTTTGATAGCCGCGCATAAAGGCTTGCTGCAACTGCGGGTCGATGTGGTTGTCGGCCAGGCGCGCCCAGTCGTTTACAGCGATGGCGAGGTCGTACATGAAGCTGGCGTTGCAGGCGTAGTAGAAATCGATGAAGCCGGCTACCTGAATGCCGTCAAGCAACACGTTGTCTTTGAACAGGTCGGCATGGATGATGCCGTGAGGCAGGTGGCTGTCGGGGTGGGCGGCGAGAAAGGCGATTTCGTCTTGCAGAAGCGCGGCATCTTCGCTGCTCAGGCAGGGCATCAGGCGACGGCTTTCAGCTTCCCACCAGGCGGCATGGCGCGGGTTGGGCATGCTTTGGCCGAAGCTCTGCCCGGCAATGTGCATTTTGGCGAGCATGGCGCCGGTGTGGAAGCACTGGGCGGCATCGGGCACGGCGGTGTCGCGGCCGTTGAGAAAGGTAGCAAGGCAGGCGGGTTTGCCGGCGAGCATGCTCTCGAAGCGCCCGTCGCGGCGGGGAATGGGCGCGGGGCAAGCCACGCCGTTGCGGCTGAGGTGCTGGCTCAGGTCCATGAAAAATGGCAGCTCTTCGCGGGTGAGCACTTCGAAGATGGTGAGCACATAGCGACCGCGGTCGGTGTCGAGGAAGTAGTTGCTGTTGGTTACGCCTTGGGCAATGCCTTGCAGCGACACGAAGCTGCCTAAGTCGTAGTCTTCTAAAAACTGGCGGATTTCTTGATCGGAAACGCTGGTGTAAACAGACATGGCGGGCATCGCGGCAAAGTGGTTGAGGAATGGGCATTCTAGCAAATGAAACAGCAGGCAGGCTACCTGAAAGCACAAGCTTCGGCATCTGTCAGAAAGCGTGTGCCCCAGCAGAATAATATCGCAATAATTTCCAGCTGCCCGCCCACAAACGGGCTAATCCGGCTGCTGCCGAACCGCACCGTTTGCCTTGCCCACGCTGCTTTCAGGTAGCCTTGTTCAGGCAGGCCAATCCAAGTGAGAGTTATAATATAACATGATTTAAATCAATAAGTTATTTTTCTTTTAAGCCTTGACTGCCGGCTTGGAAAAAGTGCATACTCACGATTGAGTAGTCCCCCTAATCAACTAATCAGCACAAGGATCATAGCCATGAAAATGAAAGCAGCAGTTGTTACCCCCCAATGCGACGGTAACGTAGAAATCGTTGAGCGCGACATCCCTGCCGTGGGCGCGGGCGAAGCGCTGGTGGAAGTGGAATACTGCGGCGTGTGCCACACCGACTTGCACGTGGCTGCCGGCGACTACGGTAAAAAACCCGGCCGCGTGCTCGGTCACGAAGGCATCGGCATCGTGAAGCAGATTGCGCCGGATGTAACCACCCTGAAAGTGGGCGACCGCGTGAGCATTGCCTGGCTGTTTGCCAGCTGCGGTCACTGCGAATACTGCATCACCGGCCGTGAAACCTTCTGCCGCAGCGTGCTGAACGCCGGCTACACCGCCGACGGCGGTATGGCCACCCACTGCGTGGTGAAAGCCGATTATGCGGTGAAAGTGCCCGAAGGCCTCGATCCCGCCCAAGCTTCCAGCATCACCTGCGCCGGCGTAACCACCTATAAAGCCATCAAAGTGGCCGGCGCTGCGCCCGGTCAGTGGATTGCCATCTACGGCGCCGGCGGCTTGGGCAACCTGGCCGTACAATACGCCAAGAAAGTGTTCGGCGCACACGTGATCGCCGTAGACATCAACGACGACAAACTGGCTCTGGCCAAAGAGTCCGGCGCAGATTTGATTGTGAACCCTGCCAAACAAGACGCTGCCAAGTTCATTCAAGAGGAAACCGGCGGCGCACACTCCGCCGTGGTAACTGCCGTGTCTCGTGCTGCATTCAATTCCGCCGTGGATTGCGTGCGCGCTTGCGGCCGCGTGGTAGCCGTTGGCCTGCCGCCCGAAACCATGGATTTGTCAATTCCGCGCCTGGTGCTGGACGGCATCGAAGTGGTCGGCTCTCTGGTGGGCACACGCAAAGACTTGGAAGAAGCCTTCCAATTCGGCGCCGAAGGCATCGTGGTACCCGTGGTGCAGCTGCGCCAGCTGGACGAAGCCAACACCATTTTCCAAGAAATGCGCGACGGCAAAATCCAAGGCCGTATGGTTATCGACATGAAAGCCTGCGGTTGCCATCACTAAGCCTTAGGCTATAAACAAACAGGCCGCTCCAAAAACGGGGCGGCCTGTTTTGCGGATGAGGCTACCTGAAACCTTGGAGCTTGCTGTGCTGCGTTTAAACTTCGTTGTCGCACACGTTTTCAGGTAGCCTTTCCCTTTATCTATTTATTCCACATAACGAACCCCTTGCGCCACTTCCCTACGCCTCAACCATTTCGGCACAAATACTGCCGCCAAAGTAGCCGCCACCACCAACACAATCCCCAGCCACGACAGCGCCGAAATCTGCTCACCCAAAATCAACACCGCCAGCCACGCCCCGAAAATCGGCCCCAGTGCCGATAAAATGCCCGAAAAATTCGCCGACACCGTTTTCATCCCGATATTCCACAAATTGTAGGCCAGCCAGCTGCAACACACCCCCAAATACACCAGCCCCAGCGTGCCGCGCCAATTCCAATCGATATGCAGGCTGTCGGCCAGCGTCAAACTTGCCGGCAGGCACAGCAGCGGCGCTACCGCCATCGTTATCGAAGTAAACGCCTGCACCCCCACCTTTTCAATCATCTTCTGCGAAGGGCGCAATACCGCACAAAACACCGTATTGCCCAACATCACCAACGTGCAGCCCCAAAGGCTGATTTCCCCGCTGCTCTTGCCGCCCGCAATCAGCAGCGCCACCCCGGCAAACGCCGCCACACCGCACAGCCACACAAACCAATGCGCCCGGTCGTGGAAAAAGAAGTGGCCGATAAACACCGTTAAAATCGGGCTCAAGCCGATAATCGTGGTGGCGCTGGCTGCCGACGTGTATTTCACCCCCACAAATTCCGGTATCATCACCATCACATAATTCAAAAACGACAGCCACAGCAAACCCCGCCAATACCGCGCATCAATCTGCCGCCAATAGCGCAAGCACAGCGGCAAGGCCAGAACAGAAGCAATCATCAGCCGAAACAACAACATAAGCTCTGGCTCCATCATCGTGTAGGTATATTTGGCCGCAATAAAAGCGCTGCTCCATAAAAGCAGCGCAATAATTTGGTAAAACACAGCTCCCCCTCAGGCACATCCTGCCGAAAAACTATAGTGTAAACAGTATACTACACCCATATAACCGCCAGCAAGGGCAGAAACAGGCTTCCCGCACAAACCCTGCGCTAAAGCAAACAAACCCTGCCTAACAGTCGCTTTTTTGCACCTATTATTTCATTCAGGCTACCTGAAAATATAGGCAGGGCGTGTGAGCCATACACACCAGCCATACAGACTAGGCTTACTTTCATTACTTATTAATTTGCATGACTAAAAAATCTGGCGCTGTTCTATAATATTTAATAACCAGAACACCAGCATCATTAGAAGTCCATATATCTAGCATAGGCAATGTTGTCAATGTATCAATAGATTTGAACCATAAATAATGCTCAAAAGGCTGATGTATATGATTATTATCTAAGATTTTCTCATTCCCTTTCGATAGATATTCATTCCCCAAGAAATGGCTGTGCTTAATATGATACGTATCCACTATATCCTCCGGTATATAGTAAAACGGTAAGAAGCTTTTTGGAAACCTAGCCTCAGGGAATAATGATTTATGCTGATATAGTTCGCTATAGCTATAAGTAGCCCGAATTTCTAAAGTATCGATAGCTCCATAGCTATTCTTATAAACAAACCATCCGCTGGTGCCACCAATATATAATTTCCTATTCTCCGCCCTGTATTGCGCACGCTCACTACTATTCCCGATACTGGTTCTTCTTTCTAAAACAGTAATTTTCCAAGCATCGGATAGCTCTTTTGCCGACATTCTAAAAATACAATCACTATCTAAATTATGCTGCAATTGCAATAACAAATCCTCTAAGTTATGCACCGGCTTAAGATTCCTACAGCCTTCCGCATATGCAATATTCTGCAAAGAAATAAATATCAACCATACCGCAAAAAAACTTATCTTCTTCATCTTAATCCTCGCTAATGATTAAACACTATCAGCACGCCATCGGCGTGGCGTGCATGGGCTCTACTCACGCCCGCGGCCTTGGAAGATTGGGTTTTGTATTTTCAGGTAGCCTCTTTTGCCGCATCCGGCACACGCCCGCTCAATGCCCGGCCACGGTCATCTGTTCGAGCAGCAGGGAGCCGGTTTTGTGGGCGCTGCGTTTGAGGGCGTCGTTGGCGGCACCGGCGATGTTGGGCAGCATGTCTTGCAGGCGGCTGGCGATGGTGATTTCCTGCACGGGGTAGGCGATTTGGCCGTTTTCCACCCAGAAGCCGGCAGCACCGCGCGAGTAGTCGCCGGTAAGGGTGTTGACGCCTTGACCCATGAGCTCGGTAACGAGCAGGCCGCTGCCCATTTCACGCAGGAGCTCGGCTTGGCTTGGGTGGGTGTGGCTAAGGATGAGGTTGTGGGCACCGCCGGCATTGGCGGTGGTGGGCAAGCCGAGTTTGCGGGCGCTGTAGCTGCTGAGGAAGTAGCCTTGGATGATGCCGTCTTCAATCACGAAGCGGGGGCGGGTGGCGACGCCTTCGGCATCGAAGGCGGTGCTGGCCAGTGCTTTGGGCAGGTGCGGCTCTTCGCGCAGGCTGAGTGCGGCAGGGAGGATTTGGCGGCCGATGCTGTCTTGCAGGAAGCTGGTTTGGCGGTAGAGCGCGCCGCCGCTGAGTGCGCCGGCGAGGTGGCCGATGAGGCTGCCTGAAACGGTGGCATCGAATAGCACGGGGTAGCTGCCGGTGGGCAGGCTTTTGGCACCGAGGCGCTGCACGGCGCGGCGGGCGGCGGTTTGGCCGATGTGTTCGGGCGTGTCCAAATCGGCGCTGCTGCGGGCGAGGTCGTACCAATAATCGCGCTGCATGCCGCTGCCGCTGCCGGCCACGACGCTACAAGACAGGCTGTGCCGGCTGCTGCGCTGGTGTCGCATAAAGCCGTGGCTGTTGCCGTATACATATTGGTAGTGGCCGGTTTGGATGTGGGCGCCTTCGGAATTGGTGATGCGTGAATCGGCAGCGCGGGCGGCGGCTTCGCTGCGGCGGGCGAGCTCGGCGGCTTCGGCGGTGCTCAGCGGCCATTCGCGGTAGCTTTGCAAATCGGGAAATTCGGTGGCCATCAGGGCGGCTTCGGCTAAACCGGCGCAGGGGTCTTCGGCGGTGTAGCGGGCAATGTCGAGCGCGGCGCGCACGGTGTCGGCAATGGCGGCGGGGGAGAAATCGGCGGTGCTGGCGCGGCCTTTGCGGCGGCCTACATACACGGTGAGGTCGAGCGATTTGTCTTGCTGGTATTCGATGTGCTCGATTTCCTGCAGCCGCACCTGCACGGATTGGCCGATGGATTCGCTCACGTCGGCTTCGGCCGCGGTGGCGCCGCCGGCTTTGGCCAGCTCGATGGCTTGGGCGCAAACATCGCGCAGGGTTTGTTCGCTGTGGTTGAACATGGTGGTGTGCCCGTATCAAATGAAAACGCCGTATTGTACCTGAGCCGATGCTAAATTTTCAGGTAGCCTGACAGCAGGGCTATAATGCGCCTGTTTTTCTTAACGGCCTATCCAACCATGCCTACCCCTTTCGATATCGTCTTCTTCGGCGGCACCGGCGACCTCGTGATGCGCAAGCTGCTGCCCGCCCTCTATCAAGCCCATGCCGCTGGCACGCTGCATCCGGGCGGCCGCATCATCGGCCTCGGCCGCCGCGATTTAGGGCGCGAAGGCTACCTGAAAAAAGTAGAGGAATCCTCCCGGCCGCATATTCCCAACCTTGAAGCCGAAACGTGGCATACCTTCTGCCAACGCATCAACTACCTGCCCGTAGACGCCGAAAACGCCGAACAATTCCACCACCTCGCCGCGCTGCTCGGCGCCGAAGCCGGGCAAAACAGCCGCGCCCTGGTGGTTTACCTTTCTACCGCGCCGCACTATTTCATGCCCATCTGCCGACATCTGGCCGCCGCCGGGCTGAACCGCCCCGCAACCCGCATCGTGCTGGAAAAACCGCTCGGCCACGACCTTGCCTCCGCGCAAAGCATCAACACCGCCGTGGCCGCCTTCTTCCGCGAAGAGCAGATCTACCGTATCGACCATTATCTAGGCAAAGAGCCCGTGCAAAACCTGCTCGCCCTGCGCTTTGCCAACCGCCTGTTCGAGCCCCTGTGGTGTGCCGCCCAAATCCGCGCCGTGGAAATCACCATTGCCGAAGAGCTCGGCGTGGAAAAACGCGGCGAGTTCTACGACCAAACCGGCGCCCTACGAGATATGCTGCAAAACCACCTGTTGCAGCTTTTGTGTTTCACCGCCATGGAGCCGCCGCTTTCCCTCGGCGACAGCGACGTGCGCAACGCCAAGCTCAACGTCTTGCGCGCACTCAAGCCCTTCAACGCCTACAGCGTGCGCGCCGACGTGGTGCGCGGCCAATACACCGCCGGCCAAATCCGGGGCGAAAACGTGTGCGGCTACCGCGAAGAAGCCAACGTAGCCCCGCAAAGCCGCACCGAAACCTTCATCGCCCTACGCGCCGAAATCGACAACCCGCGCTGGCGCGGCGTGCCCTTCCTGCTGCGCAGCGGCAAACGCATGGCCGGGCGGCTGGCCGAAATCGTGCTCCACTTCTGGCCCGAAGCCCACCCCGTATTCGGCTGCGGCGGCTCGCCCAACCGCATCAGCGTGCGCCTGCAGCCGCAGGAATCCGTGAAGCTGTTTCTGCAAATGAAAGCCCCCGGCACCAGCCTGTGCGTGCACGAAGCCGCACTGGATTTAGACTTGCTCAAAATCTTCCCCGAACGCCGTGCCGACGCTTATGAGCGCCTGCTGCTCGACGCGATAGACGGCAAGCTCGCCCTCTTCATGCGCAGCGACGAACTCGAAGCAGCCTGGTGCTGGCTCCAGCCCGTGCTCGACGACTGGGCGGCACGCCAACCCGAACCCCAGCCCTACCCTGCCGGCAGCCACGCCCCCGAAGCCGCCATCGAAATGGCCGCCGCCTGCGGCGTGGATTGGCGCAATCGCTAGGGCCAAAGGCTACCTGAAAACTCAATATCGCAAATAGACGGTTTTCAGGTAGCCTCAAGTATGCGGATGTGGTGTTTATGACACGTTGCGATAACTGGGTTCGGTAGCTCAAAATCTCGCGCAAAGCTAGGTATCATGCCGCTCTCAGGCGAATCAGAAGCCCTTGTTTCGAGTAATGTTTCTATTAAAAATGGCAGCATATGCCGTTTATTTGATTTAACTTCGGGTTTAAGCAGTTTTAGCGGGTGGTAATTGCTCCTATAATGCCCCCAAAGTTAAGGAGGGAATCTTTGCTAATTTGCAGTTTTGCCAAAGTTTCCGTTTCGGTTTGGTTGCCATTAGGCAGCCTGGTTAGGAGAAATAGAGCATGAGTACACCGAACCCAAACCCTTCAACCGCGGCCAACCCTGCTGCCACGCAGGCCAACAAAAACAAAATCCGCCGCAACCTGAAAACCCGCCATCTCTCGATGATCGCCATCGGCGGCAGCATCGGCACCGGCCTGTTTATGGCCAGCGGCAGCGCCATTCATATGGCGGGCCCGGGCGGTGCCTTGGTGGCTTATGCCGCCATCGGCCTGATGGTGTATTTCCTGATGACTTCCTTGGGCGAAATGGCCACCCATCTGCCGGTGTCCGGCTCGTTCTCCACTTATGCCGCCAAGTTTGTCGATCCCTCGCTGGGTTATGCCTTGGGCTGGAATTATTGGTTTAGCTGGGTCATCACCGTAGCAGTAGACATTTCTATTGCCGCCTTGGTAATCACGTATTGGGAACCGATGCGCTTTATGCCGCCCTGGGGCTGGAGCCTGCTGTTTTTCGGGCTGATTGTGCTGCTAAATTTATTATCGGTAGAAGCTTTCGGCGAATCGGAATATTGGTTTTCGCTGGTTAAAGTGGTTACGGTAGTCGTCTTCCTCGGCGTGGGCATGCTGACGATTTTCGGTATTCTCGGCGGCGACTATGTGGGTCTGGCTAATTTTACCGTGGGCGACGCGCCATTTTTAGGCAACGGTTTTTCAGGTAGCTTCTTAACCATGCTGGGCGTATTCCTGATTGCCGGCTTCTCTTTCCAAGGCACAGAACT
>NZ_KV795569.1:0-15804 GCF_001809035.1 Eikenella sp. HMSC061C02 | reverse complement strand
GCTTCTCTTTCCAAGGCACAGAACTCATCGGCATTACCGCCGGCGAATCGGAAAACCCGAAAGAGAGTATCCCGAAAGCCGTGAAACAGGTGTTTTGGCGCATTCTGATTTTCTATATTTTGTCGATTTTTGTGATCGGCCTGCTGATTCCCTATACCAGCCCGGAATTGCTGGGGGCGGAAAACGTGTCTGAGATTGCCAAATCGCCGTTTACGTTGGTGTTTGAGCGCGCCGGTTTGGCTATGGCGGCGGCAGTGATGAATGCGGTCATCCTCACTTCCATTCTCTCCGCCGGCAATTCGGGTATGTATGCTTCGGTGCGCATGTTGTATGCCATGGGCAAAAGCGGCATGGCTTATAAGAGCTTCCGCAAGGTAAACCGCTTCGGCGTACCGGTACGTTCGGTGCTGGCCACGGCAGTGGTGGTGCTGTTGCTGTTTTTAATCGAGATTTTCAACGACCACGCTTATGAATATATTCTGGCCGCTTCAAGCTTAACCGGCTTCATCTCTTGGCTGGGTATTGCCATCAGCCACTACCGCTTCCGCCGTGCCTATATCGCTCAGGGCTTTGAGTTGAAAGACTTGGATTACCGTGCCAAATGGTTCCCCTTCGGCCCGCTGGTTGCGCTGGTGTTGTGCGTGTTGGTGATTCTGGGGCAGGATACACAGCTGGTAATGCATGGCGACGTGGACTGGGAACGAATTGTGGTGACCTATATGGGCCTGCCCGTATTCTTCGGTTTCTACCTCTACCACAAGCTGCGTTATCGCACTCACCTGATTCCGCTGGAAGAAGTGGATTTGGGGGATGAAGAAGACGAGGATGATGAAGATGAATAGTTTGTCTGCTTAGATACGGAAGGCTACCTGAAAATATTTTTCAGGTAGCCTTTGACATTTCATCAGCAAGTAACACGGCAAGGCAAGCCAAGATAGCAGAAAGAAATAGTTGCTCTAACTCTAACAGCTTGCCTCGGCTACATCTTTCACTCCCCACCACCACGAATATCTTGCAAAATCCGCCTTGCTTCATCATCTCCTTGAGCCATAGCTTTTTCAAACCATCCAATAGCCACCGCACGATTAGGTAACACACCCTCCATTCCCCGATAATAAATCTTGCCTAACATCACTTGTGCATCTTGGTTCCCCTGTGCCGCCGATTGCTCGAACCAGCGCATGGCTGTATGGATATCCGACCGCACACCCAATCCTTCGAGGTACATTCTGCCGAGATTAAACGCTCCTGCACTTTCACCCTGTGCCTCCGCCCGCTCAAACCATTGTTTGGCCAATGCATAATTTTGAGGCTTCCCCACTCCCTCCAAATACATCAAACCTAAACTATTTTGTGACACCGGATAACCTCGTAGTGCCGCCTGTTCATCCAGCTCTACCGAACGCCGATCATCCCGTTCTCCCCCCAACCCATGCCGGTACATACCTGCCAGAAACATCATAGCTGGCGGCATCCCGCGCATGGCAGCCTTTTCAAACCACTGCCTAGCCCGAACATAATCCGGCCTGCCAGATTCAGGCTGGTAATACATTAACCCCAAATGATATGGTGCAACTATATGCCCCTGCGATGATGCTGCCTCATACCATTTCCGCGCCAACGCAGCATTCCGCTCCACACCCAACCCATGCTCATAAGCCATACCCAAAGTAAATTGGGCATTCATATCGCTTCGCTCAGCCTGTTGCTGCAACATAACCACTCCCGAGTTTCCGCTTGCTGTTGAAGCCTCCCCACTTATCCATCCATCCGCCCAAGTAAAACCATTTACTGCCAATAACGCCAACATACAAATTATCTTCTTCATTATGCCTCCTTAAAATGAAATTCACACGATCTCTGCACAACCCACAAATCAGCACCTCTAATTTTTCAGGTAACCACCATCCCCATCTGCAAGCAAGCGACATACCATACACCGGCTACCTGAAATCCAAGCGGCAACGATGTTGAAGCGTAACAAGGCAGGGCTGGGCAAATACACAATGCGAGCTCAACCATAATCCATGCGAACCCCAAACAATACCCAACGCAAAAAAGCTGCCCTTTCGGGCAGCCTTCATTTATCTATACAAGCAGCTCACTCTTCACTCATAAAGCCGCGCAGTTTTTGAATGGCTTTGGCTTCAATCTGGCGGATACGCTCAGCGGAAACGCCGTATTCGGCAGCCAGTTCGTGTAGGGTGAGGCCGCCGTCATCTTGCAGCCAGCGGCTTTCCACAATGCGGCGGCTGCGGTCGTCCAGCTGGGCAAGCGCGTTTTGCAGGCCTTCGGTCTGCATGGCGTAGCGGGCTTTTTGGGCGATTTGCTGGGTGGGCTCGCTGCGGGTGTCGGCCAGCCAGTCGATAGGGGCGTAACTATCTTCATCGCTATCGCTGTTATCTGGCAGCAGGGCAATATCTTTGCCGGTCATGCGCTGTTCCATTTCCAGCACTTCGTCCATTTTCACGCCCAAATCGTCGGCGATGGTTTGCGCTTCTTCAGGCGAGAGGGCGTTCATGCTTTTACGCATGCTGCGCAGGTTGAAGAAAAGTTTGCGCTGCGGCTTGGTAGTAGCCACGCGCACCATGCGCCAGTTGCGCAGGATAAATTCGTGGATTTCAGCCTTAATCCAATGTACGGCAAAGGAAAACAGGCGGGCGCCGCGATTGGGTTCATAACGTTTTACGGCTTTCATCAAGCCGATGTTGCCTTCTTGAATCAGGTCGGCTTGGTTGAGGCCGTAGCCATCGTAGCCGCGCGCGATGGATACCACCACGCGCAGATGCGACAAAATCAGTTTCTTGGCGGCTTCCAAGTCGCCTTGCAGCTGGCGCACGGCCAGGCTGTGTTCTTCCTCTGCGGTGAGCAGCGGGATGCTGTTCACGGTGTGAATGTATTGCTCCAAGCTGCCGTGGCCGCTGGGGATGGGCAATGCAAATGTGTTATTCATTGTTCTTTGATTCCTTTCGGTATTTTACACCGCCTTCGGCGGCATTTATCTCTTCTGTCTCTTTAGTTACAGGGGTGATTAAACACCTATATTGTGTGATTTTGGTTTACGATAGGTTAAATTTTGTATTTTTTAAATTCTAATTTATTTTCTATATTGCAATAACTAGCAACAACTTCGGGCAACCGTATTTATTTGCCCTCATCTTTCGGCTCGGCACTTGGTTCACTGCTTTTTTCAGGTAGCCTTTCCTCTATTGTATCGGAAGCAGGTTTGCGACGCGGCAGATAGCCGGCCAGCATCAGCAATACGGCCAAACACAACAAACCGCACACCAATGGCAGCGAGCCGCCCATTTTCATATACGGGGTTTCGCCGCGATAACCTTCAATATTGCCTTCGAGCACGGTGCGGGTGTCGGGCGGGGCGAGTTTCACCACTTGGCCTTGCGGGTTGATGATGGCGGTGGCACCAGTGTTGGTGGCACGTACCATATAACGGCCGAGCTCGAGAGCACGGGTTTGCGATATTTGCAAATGTTGATGGATGGCGTTGGAGCGGACAAACCAGCCCAAATTGCTCACGTTGGCCAGGAGGCTGGCTTGTTTGGCAGAGGCAATCAGCTCGTCGCCAAAGCCGTCTTCGTAGCACACGTTAAACGCCACGCGCTGGTTGGCCAAAAGCAGCGGGGCTTGGGCGCTGCCACCACGGTCAAAACCGGCCAAGGGCATGTTCATCATGCGGTACAGCGGCTCGGTGATGGCGGGCAGGGGTTTGTATTCGCCAAAGGGCACGAGGTGGTTTTTGGCGTAGAACGGGATGTCGTCTGGGCGGTCGGGATGGTAATTGCTCAAGTTAATCACGGCATTCAGGTAGCCTGTACGCTGCTGATTGTATTGGGCAATACCCATGGCGAGCGCACTGCCGTTGCGCTGGGCTTCGTAGGCAAATTGGTCGAGGATGCCGGGATTATATTCCTGCAAGTCCTGCCGCATCACGGGAATGGAGGTTTCGGGCAGGATGGTGATGTCGGCATGGCTGTTGGCTACTTGTTCATAGTAGCTCTGCATGGTTTCGTTCAGATAGTCGGCATCCCATTTCAAAGTTTGCGCGATATTGCCTTGCACCAACGCCACGGTGGCGCTGCTGCCATCGGGCTCGGTGAAGCGCACTTGGCGCAGCTGCCAGCCACCGACGATAACTCCGATCAGCAACACAAGCGGCAATACCCGCCGCTTCCAACCTTGGTTGTGCAGCACCAGCACCAGCCACGCGCCGCAAAAGGCGCACAGCAGGGTAAGCAAGTGCACCCCGCCCACGGGGGCATAACCGGCCAGTGGGGAAAAGTCGGCCACCTGGCTGTAGCCTAATGCACCCCAGCCAAAGCCGGTAATCGCCCGCTCGCGGGCGAATTCGGCCAGCGCCCACAACACGGGCAGCAAAAGGCCGATACGCCAACCACGGGGTAGGCGCGCTTTTTCCAGCAACCAAAAGCAGGCGGCAGGATAAAGAGCAAGATAAGCGGGCAACAGAATGGTGAGCGGTAAGGCATACAGATTGGGCAGGCCGGATATGTCGTGCAGCGCGGTGTGTATCCAATAGAACTGTGCGGCGTAGCCCACCAACCCGAAACAGTAGCCGCCAAACACGCTGTTTTGCGGCCGCAGCTCGGTGAGCCGAATCAGGGCGCCGAACAGCAGCGGCATCAGCCAAAAATGGTAATACGGCGCAAACGCCAGCGGCGTGACGACTGCCAGCAGCATTACCAGCGGCCAGTACACATAGCGCCGACTACACCAATCCTCAAATTTCGCAACCCAATTCATGTTTTCAGGTAGCCTTGATAAAGAAGCGGCATTATATAGCCAAATCATCGCTGCATGGTGTTTTCAGTTAGCCTTTTCTGGCTGGAGGCTACCTGAAAACGCAATGGCTGAAGATACCGAGTAACGGCTTCAACCTGCACAACCTACCAAAATAAACTTGCACTGCCGCAGCAAGCGGGGTAGGCTTCGCCCGTTTTTAATTTGTCGTATGCAGAACCAACCATGAACCCACACCACCGCCGTGCCGTTTACGCCGGCAGTTTCGACCCCCCCACCAACGGCCACCTATGGATGATCCGCCACGCACAGGCCATGTTTGACGAACTTATCGTGGCCATCGGCACCAATCCCGACAAGCAGGCCACCTACACACTGGAAGAGCGCAAAGCTATGTTGGTGGACATTACCGCCGAATTCCCCAATGTGCGCGTTACCCAGTTCCACAACCGCTTTCTGGTTGATTTTGCCGATAGCATCCAAGCCGATTTCGTGGTGCGCGGCATCCGCAGCGGCTCAGACTATGAATACGAACGTGCCATGCGCTACATCAATGCCGACCTGCAACCGGCCATCACCACCGTTATCCTGATGCCGCCGCGCGAATTTGCCGAAGTATCGTCCACCATGGTCAAAGGCATGGTCGGCCCGCAAAACTGGCAGAAAACCATCCGCCGCTACGTCCCCGATGCTGTGTACCGCAAAATACTGGCCGACCACGGCTGTTCGGCTGAAGATTGATTGCCCACCATCCGCCCCTCAAGGCAGGCTACCTGAAAATGGTATGCCTACAGAATGGGCATATTCCCTTGGCTTCAGCTTTTTCAGGTAGCCTTATAGCAAACCAACTTAACTTTCGCTACAGCGTTGGTTCACCTGGCTGTGCTCCTGCCACCTTGTATAAAAACCAATTTGGCTTGCCATCACCAACAAGAAAAATAAAGCACGATGTGATCGTGCTTTATTTTCGTCCGTCGAACCGATTGGTTTAACGCTTGTGTTTAATGCGCAGGTAATTAAGAGCCTTCAGTTCAGCCAGTGCAATCGCCAATGCTGCCTGGGCTTTAGCCATTGACTCATCATCTTGGGCCTGTTTCACACCGGCTTCGGCAGCTTTTCTAGCTTCCTCCGCACGTGCCTGATCCAGCTCGGCACTGCGCACAGCCACGTCGGCCAAAATCATGATTTTGTGCGGCTGCACTTCCAAAATACCGCCGGAAACGGCCACCAACACCTCTTCTTCCTGCTCCGGCACCTGCAAACGCAGCACCCCAGGGCGCACCAAGCTCATAATCGGCTCGTGGCGCGGGTAAATACCGAGCTCGCCGTTTAGGGTCGGCACCACGGCGAAGCTGGCTTCGCCGGAGTAGATACTCTCCTCGTTGCTGACCACATCAACTTGCATGATACTCATGCTGCATTCCTCAGTTCAGGGTTTTGGCTTTTTCCACAGCCTCTTCGATGCCGCCTACCATATAGAAGGCCTGCTCCGGCAGGTGGTCGTATTCGCCGCTCAGAATAGCTTTGAAACCGGCCACAGTATCGCGCAGCGAAACGTATTTGCCGGGTGAGCCGGTAAACACTTCTGCCACATGGAAAGGCTGCGACAAGAAACGCTGGATCTTACGGGCACGCATCACAGTCATCTTGTCTTCGTCAGACAACTCGTCCATACCCAAAATGGCGATGATGTCGCGCAACTCTTTGTATTTCTGCAAGGTAGATTGCACACCACGGGCTACATCGTAGTGCTCTTGGCCGAGCACCATCGGATCGAGCTGACGAGAAGTGGAGTCCAGAGGGTCTACCGCAGGGTAAATACCCAAGGAGGCAATATCACGGCTCAATACTACAGTTGCATCCAAGTGGGCAAACGTGGTGGCGGGAGACGGGTCGGTCAAGTCATCGGCCGGTACGTATACGGCTTGGATAGAGGTAATGGAGCCAGTTTGGGTAGAGGTAATACGCTCCTGCAAACGACCCATTTCTTCAGCCAAAGTTGGCTGATAACCCACAGCAGAAGGCATACGGCCAAGCAGAGCCGACACTTCGGTACCCGCCAGAGTATAGCGGTAGATATTATCCACAAAGAATAATACGTCACGGCCTTTGCCGTTTTCGTCTTTTTCGTCACGGAAGTATTCAGCCATCGACAAACCAGTTAGAGCAACACGCAAGCGGTTACCAGGCGGCTCGTTCATCTGGCCATACACCATTGCCACTTTATCCAACACGTTGGAGTCTTTCATTTCGTGGTAGAAGTCGTTACCTTCACGAGTACGCTCACCCACACCGGCGAATACGGAAAGACCACTGTGCGCTTTGGCAATGTTGTTAATCAGCTCCATCATGTTCACGGTTTTGCCCACACCGGCACCGCCAAACAGACCCACTTTACCACCTTTAGCAAACGGACAAAGCAAATCGATCACTTTAATGCCTGTTTCCAACAATTCGGTAGTGCTGGAGAGTTCGTCGAACTTAGGTGCAAATTGATGAATAGCACGGGTTTGGTCAGAACCGATCGGACCTTGTTCGTCCACGGGGTTGCCCAGAACGTCCATGATGCGGCCTAGGGTGGCTTTCCCCACCGGCACAGTAATCGGTGCACCAGTATTTTGCACAGCCAAGCCACGTTTCAAACCGTCTGTACTACCCATCGCAATGGTACGGACAACGCCGTCACCAAGCTGCTGCTGTACTTCCAGCGTCAAATCAGTATCAACCAGTTTGAGTGCATCGTAAACACGCGGAATGGCGGTACGCGGAAACTCCACGTCGACTACCGCACCAATAATTTGTACGATTTTGCCTTGGTTCATTTATCTATCCTAAATATTCAAATCTGCCTGCTCTGCCCACCTATACTGCAGCGGCACCGGCTACAATTTCCGACAATTCAGTAGTAATCGCTGCCTGACGGGATTTGTTGTAAATCAGGCGTAATTCCTTAATTGCGTTGCTTGCGTTATCCGTAGCGGCCTTCATTGCTACCATACGGGCAGACTGCTCGGAAGCCATGTTTTCACACAAAGCCTGATACACCACCGATTCCAAATAGCGGCGTACCAAATATTCCAACACCAAAATTGGTGACGGCTCATAAACATATTCTCGGCCGTATTCTTCTGCTTCCGATATTTCGTTCAGCACATTGTGGCCGATAGGCAGCAAGGTCTCCAAATTTGGCTCTTGGCGCATGGTATTGATAAATCTAGAATACACCAAGTGCACAATATCCAAGCCACCATCAGCATAACGCTGAAACACTTCAGTCAGCGAACCAAGCAGCACTTCCATCTTCGGAGTGTCACCCAGATTCACCGCACTGGCCACCACATTGAGACCTGCACGATTACAGGCAGCTAAGCCTTTACTACCGAAGCAGATAACCTCCACCTCCACTCCCTGCTGCTGATACTCTTGCACCTGCCCCAAAAACTTCTTTAGCAAATTGGCATTCAACCCGCCACACAAGCCCTTGTCGGTAGTGATCAAGATGAAACCAGCACGCCGAATGTTTTCTCGGCTTTCCAAGATTGGCAACTGCTTATGCTCAGTTTCTACCTGCGCCAAGTGGCTCATTACTATGCGCACTTTCTCGGCATAAGGCCGTGCCAAACGCATTCTGTCCTGCGTTTTCCGCATTTTGGAAGTCGATACCATCTGCATGGCTTTGGTAATCTTCTGTGTATTCTGTACACTGCGGATTTTTGTGAGGATTTCTTTCCCTACTGCCATTTCAGACTTTTCCTTTTCTGCGGTTTAAGCCGAGTAGTTGCGGGAGGCTTTAAATGTGTTGATAGCTTCGGTCAAAACTTGCTCGTTCTCATCACTCATCACGCCTTGCTGATTGATTTGATCCAGCACATCGGCGTGTTGCGTGCGCACATAGCCCAAAAAGTCAGCCTCAAACGCTAATGCCTTAGATACCGGTATATCTTCGTAAGAGCCTTTGTTAATTGCCCACAAGGTCAAAGCCATTTCAGCAATACTCATGGTGCTGAATTGTTTTTGCTTCATCAATTCAGTAACCACTTCACCATGTTGCAACTGCTTGCGGGTAGCCTCGTCCAAATCAGAAGCAAATTGAGAGAATGCTGCCAATTCGCGATATTGGGCCAAAGCCAAACGGATACCACCACCCAATTTCTTGATAACCTTGGTTTGAGCGGAACCACCCACGCGTGATACAGAAATACCTGCGTTAATGGCCGGACGAATACCTGAGTTGAACAAATCGGTTTCTAAGAAAATCTGGCCGTCAGTAATAGAAATTACGTTAGTCGGCACGAAAGCAGACACGTCACCAGCTTGGGTTTCGATAATCGGCAACGCGGTCAATGACCCCGTCTTACCTTTTACTTCGCCATTCGTACGTTTTTCCACCTCATCAGCATTGATGCGTGCGGCTCGCTCCAACAGACGACTGTGCAGATAGAAGACATCACCTGGATAAGCTTCGCGACCAGGCGGGCGACGCAACAGCAAAGAAATCTGACGATAGGCAACGGCTTGTTTGGACAAGTCATCATATACAATCAACGCATCTTCACCACGATCACGGAAATACTCGCCCATCGTGCAACCAGAATACGGAGCGATAAATTGCAGAGCTGCTGCTTCAGAAGCAGTTGCCGCCACCACAATGGTATGCTCCATTGCACCATGCTCTTCCAGTTTGCGTACTACGTTAGCAATAGAAGAGGCTTTCTGACCAACTGCCACATAAATACAGATAACACCAGTACCTTTTTGGTTAACAATCGCATCCAATGCAACGGCTGTCTTACCGGTTTGACGGTCGCCAATAATCAATTCACGCTGACCACGACCAATCGGCACCATAGAATCCACTGATTTCAAGCCGGTTTGCATCGGCTGGTCCACAGATTGACGCGCAATTACACCTGGAGCGATTTTCTCAATCGGTGCAGTTTCTTTAGCGTTAATAGGGCCTTTGCCATCAATCGGTTGCCCCAGTGCATTCACTACACGGCCAACTAGCTCACGACCAACCGGCACTTCCAAAATACGACCGGTACATTTAACTTGATCGCCTTCTTTAATGTGCTCGTACTCGCCCAATACAATCGCACCAACCGAGTCACGCTCCAAGTTCATGGCCAAGCCGAACGTGTTGCCGGGGAACTCTAACATCTCACCCTGCATTACATCCGACAATCCGTGTACACGCACGATACCGTCGGTCACAGAAATCACACCCCCATAGGTGTTGGCTTCCTGTTTTACATTCAGGTTTTCAATTTTAGATTTTAACAACTCACTGATTTCAGCAGGATTAAGCTGCATGAAACTCTCCTAATTTATCATGGCCGTATACAGGTTTTTCAACTTCCCCCGCACGGACAAGTCCAAAACTTTATCTCCAACTTCAATTTTGATACCACCAATCAGCTCGGGCACCACCTTTAAGGTAGCCTCCAGCTTGTGGCCAAATTTCTGCTGGCAATCACTTACCACCTTGGCGAACTGTCCCTCACTCATCGGGAAGGCACTGTAAATTATAGCCTTCTGTATATGGTCTTTTACCAGCACCAATGCTTGATATTGGTTATAGACTTCTGGCAAAACTGCCAATCTACCCCCTTCAGCCAGCACATACAGAAAATTTTTGAAATCCGTATATTGCGGCGTCTGGATATCGTCCAGCAATCCAATCAAGGCATCCGCCTTCTGGCGAGGAGCAATGCCAGCATCATCCAGCAACGTGGTAAGCTTAGGTTGTCCGACAGCCCACGCCAAATCTTTCAGCTTCTCCAACCAAAGTTCGACTTGGCCTTTTTCAGATGCCAATTCAAATAATGCTTTGGCATATGGCCTGGCAATGGTGGCAAGTTCAGCCATAGTTTTACAGCTCCTGCTTCAACATACCCAGCAATTGGGCATGTTTATCGGCATTAATCTCGCTGCACAGAATCTGTTCAGCACCTTTAACTGCCAGCGCAGCCACCTGCTCACGCAGAGCTTCGCGTGCCCGATTAACTTCCTGCTCCACATCGGCCTTAGCCTGTGCAGCAACACGAGCAGCCTCATCAGAGGCCTGCTTTTTAGCATCCTCAACGATTTGAGAGGCTCGCTTCTCTGCATTAGTGATGATTTCGGCAACTTGATCACGGCCTTCAGCCATGAGCTCAGCCACACGCTTTTCAGCCTGTTCGAAATCACTTTTCCCACGCTCGGCAGCAGCCAAGCCTTCGGCAATTTTGCTGGCACGCTCATCTAAAGCCTTGGCAATGGGTGGCCACACGAATTTCACGGTGAACCACACCAGCAGGCAAAAGACAATTATTTGTATGATTAAAGCTGAATTAATATTCACTTTACTCAACCTTCACAGTTAGGGTTAAAACAAACGTCAAAAGTTTGTGTAATCTTAACCTGCAACTGCCGGGGCAAACGGATTCACGAAGGCGAACAGCAAAGCAACAGCCACGCCGATCAAGAATGCCGCGTCGATCAAACCGGCAATCAGGAACAATTTGGTTTGCAGCGGTTCAATCAGCTCAGGCTGGCGAGCAGAAGCCTCCAGGTACTTTGAGCCCACGAATGCGATACTGGCCGCAGCAGCCACAGCACCGAACGCAACAATCAGGCCGCAAGTGATGGCCAATGCACTATTCAAATCCATTTAAAACTCCTTATCTAAAAGTGAAAGTTAAACTACTACAAAAAACAACAAACTACTAATGAGAACTATGTGCTTGACCGATATAAACAAAAGCCAAAGCAACGAAAATAAACGCTTGTAACACAATAACCAAAATATGGAATACTGCCCAAATAAACCCAGCCAAGATATGGAAGAACGCCAGCACTGGGTCAATCCAGGTAACCGCTTCACCCGGCATAGCCCAAGCGCCACCCAGCATCGCAATCAGCAAGAACACCAACTCACCGGCATACATATTACCGAACAGTCGCATGCCGTGCGAAATGGTTTTGGAAGAAAATTCCACCAGATTCAAAATAAAATTGAACGGAGCCAGCCAAATACCAAAGGGTGCAGCAAACAGCTCATGAATCCAACCACCCAACCCTTTAATTTTGACATTAAACATGAAACAGGTGAGTAGCACACCAATCGACATACCCAGAGTAATATTTAAATCTGCAGTTGGTACCACACGCAGTAGGGCATGATGATTACCAGTTACATGCTGCCAAATCCACGGCAACAAATCCACCGGCAATAAGTCCATAGTATTCATCAGGACAATCCAAACAAACAGCGCCAAACCCAACGGCGCCACTGTTTTACGCGACTGCTCGTTGTGAATAATACCCTTGCACAAATTATCGATAAACTCGAACAAGATTTCTATAGCAGCTTGAAAACGCCCCGGCACACCTGGCGTCGCCTTGCGAGCGGCATACCACATTGCCAGCGATCCGAGAACCGCCAAAAAAGCTGCAATAAAAAGGGAATCCAAGTTTATAAACGAGAAGTCGGCAATATTTTGCAGACCCTGCCCTTTGCTTACATCCGACAAACTGGTCAAGCTTTGCAAATGGTGCTTGATGTAGTCGGCTGCACTCATGCTTTCACCGGCCATACTTCTTAACCTTCAAAAATATCAATAACACCGCATGACTCACCGCACCCAGCCCAACAATGAACGGAACGAACACGATGTGTTGGCGATAAAAAACGAACACCAGCGCCATTAACACGAGCGCCAGTACTATTTTTAAACTTTCTCCCAGCCAGAATGCGCTGCCACGCCATTTCGGAAGCTTCAGGAAAAACCTTAAAACCAGTACCGCTAAGATGGTGGGGACGGTATAACACAAACAACCCAGCGCTGCCGACTTAGCTGCAACCGTACCGGAAAACACCCAAAAAACAGCAACAAGTATCGCCGTGATTACCAATTGGAGATAAATTGTTGCCGCCATACATCCATCTTTATACACTAAATGTTAGCTTTTTAAATATAAGCAAAAACGCCAACAAAGTCAAGAAAAGTGTTAATTCTTGTCAAACAATATCAATATTACAAAGCATTAAAGGCTACCTGAAAACCATGCAGACATAACTTCCAAGCACCTAAAACCTCAGACAAACCTTTGCTCAATCAGGCAACTTCACATCCAACTGCTGCATCAGCCTTGCAAAAGTTTCCGGGCTGTCGAAATGCAACACCACCTTACCCCGTTTGTGGTTGGCAGTTTGTACTTCCGCGCGCACACCCAGCTTTTCCGTAAGCGCCTCGTTCAGGTAACGTATATCCGGGCTGACGGTTTTCGATTTCTTCTCCTGTGGCGCCTGTTGCGCCAGCTGGCTGCGCCGTTCCACCTCGCGCACCGACCAGCCGTTTTTTACCGCCTTCTGCGCCAAGGACAGCTGCTCCATCACCGGCAGCGACAACAAGGCCCGCGCGTGCCCCATTTCCAGCTGGCGTAAAAACAGCATTTCCTGCACCGGTTCGGGCAAAGCCAACAGGCGCAGGCTGTTCGACACCGCACTTCGGCTGCGCCCTACTGCCTTGGCCACGGTTTCGTGCGTAAGGCCGAATTCGTCTACCAAACGCTTCAAACCCTGCGCCTCTTCAATCGGATTGAGGTTTTCGCGCTGGATATTTTCAATCAAGCCCATCGCCAGCGCCGCTTCGTCGCCAATGCTCTTAATCACCACGGGAATTTCGGCCAAACCCGCCAGCTGACTGGCGCGCCAACGGCGCTCGCCGGCAATCAGCTCGTATTGCGACAGGCCGTGCTCGCGCACGATAACCGGCTGAATCACGCCCTGCGCCTTAATCGAATCGGCCAGCTCCTGCAAGCCTTCGTCGTCCATTTGCGAACGAGGCTGATAGCGCCCCGGCTTGATGTCGCGCACCGGCACACTGGTCAGCCTGTCGCCGCTGCTGTCGCCCACCGCACCGGCCAACAAAGAATCCAAGCCCCGGCCGCCGAGGCCGCTTTTCGGTTTTGCCATTTATCTGCTTCCTAATCCAGTTATTTTTTCAGGTAGCCTCTAAAGTAAGGAAGAAGGCTACCTGAAAACTTTCAATTCGCGCATTTTAGCACAGCGCCCATGCCGCTAAAAATCGCCCCACAAGGCCTGCATCGCCGCCAATGCCGCCAGCGCCGCCGTTTCAGTGCGCAACACCCGTGCGCCGAGCTGCACCGCCTGAAAGCCATACGAGCGTGCCAAATCCTCTTCTTCTGCCGTCAGCCCGCCTTCCGGTCCAATCAGCAACACCGCGCTTTGCGCCGACGGCAAGCTGCGTAGCGGCACACCGCCGTGCGGGCTCAACAGCAGCCGCGCGCCCGAATCGGCCGGCAGCGCAGCCAGCACCTGCGACAAATCAGCAATCGGTGCCACCGGCGGCACTTCGTTGCGCCCGCATTGCTCACAGGCCGAGATGGCAATTTCCTGCCAGCGCCGCACCTTTTTCTCCGCCCGCTCGCCCGAAAGCCGCACATTCGAACGCATGGAAACCGTCGGCACGATGCGCTTCACCCCCAATTCCGTGCCCTTCTGCACCGCAAAATCCATTTTCTCTGAAGCCGACACTGCCTGAATCAACGTAACCGCCAGCGGCGATTCGCGCGATTCCATGAGCAATCGATCCACCCGCGCCAACGCCTGTTTGCGCCCGATTTCCAGCAATTCCGCCGCCGCCGTCTGCCCCTGCCCGTCAAACAGCACCAGCGGCTCACCCACCTGCAAGCGCAGCACTTGGATATGCCGGCACACATTTTCAGGTAGCTTCAGCACCTCGCCGGCAACAAAAGTTTGCGGAACATAAAAACGCGGCATCTGTTGTTTACCCCGAAAAATGGTTAATATCCCGTTTCTATCAGAAAAGCATCGGGAAGGAAAGATTTTGCTCAACCGTTTAGCAGAACTGGTTCGCGAAGTGGCGCAAACCGCCGTGATGCCGCGTTTTCTCAACACCGCCGTCAGCACCAAAAGCGACGGCACCCGCCTCACCGAAGCCGACCTGCACGCCCAGGCCATGTTTGCCGAACGCCTGCCGCAAATCATCAACTGCCCGATGCTGGGCGAAGAAATGAGCGCCGATGAGCAGCATGCCATATGGCAGCACGCCGCAACCGGGCTGTGGGTAGTCGACCCTATCGACGGCACCAACAACTTCATCAACGGCCTGCCGCACTTCGCGCTCTCCGTGGCCTACATCCGCCACGGCCGCGCCCAGTTGGGTGCCATTTTCCACCCCATGATGCAGGAAATGTTCACTGCCGAACGCGGTCACGGTGCACACCTCAACGGCCGTCCCCTGCCCTTACGTAACACACCGAAAAAACTGCATGAGTCCATTGCCGGCGTGGAAGTGAAATATCTGCGCTCCGGCAAACTCGCCAGCCGCATGCAAACCCTCCACCCCTTCGGTTCACAGCGCAGTATGGGCTCCAGCACGCTCGACTGGTGCTACCTCGCTGCCGGCCGCTACGACCTCTACCTGCACGGCGGCCAAAAACTGTGGGACTACGCAGCCGGCGCCCTGATTTACGAAGAAGCCGGCGGCCGCCTGGCCACGCTGGAGGGCGACGACTTCTGGAGCGGCGAACACGTTTTCAAACGCTCCGTCATCGCCGGCCTGCAGCCCGACCTGTTTGAGCGCTGGCTGGCTTGGATTCGGGCGAATCAGTAGGCAGAAAGGCTACCTGAAACATGCTGCACACCCACACCCTCTTCCGTAATTCCAACCTATATAAAATCGAGTTCTCCCCTAGCGGACGAGATGTCGATTTACACTTCACTGATACCATCACAGGCAAAAACATCGGCCGTATCCATTGCAGTGGCATCTTGGGCATCATCTTGGAAACCAATCAGTATTTCGATTACTGCGATCCTGAAGATGGCCTGTTTCCCTATTTCGTGCCCGAACTAACCCTGACTCAATACGCAGAACACGCCGAGATCATGCTCAATGCCGGTATGTTCCTAAAAATTACCGCCGCCCAAATTACCTGTATCGAACAAGCTATGGCGGATTAAATTAGGGGCTTAGGAAGCAAAATCACTCAATATAG
>NZ_KV795568.1:0-662 GCF_001809035.1 Eikenella sp. HMSC061C02 | reverse complement strand
TAGACTAGCATGACTGCTAATCTACGTCAGCCCCCGAAAAAATCAAAACCTCGCCATCTACCCGCTGGAAAACGCCACAGCTGAATTTAACCTTGTGCTGGCCGAAGACGGGCAAACCGTTTCAGGCAGTCTGGAATACGGCATCCACCACAACAGCGAATGGCACTACGATTTTGTCATGCACCTACTGATGGTGCGCGAGGATATGGCGATTGATACGCAGCTGGAAGGGCAGGCGCGGCTGGTGGCTGGTTATGTGCTCACTGTTGCTCGGCCGTTTGGAGGAAGAGACTCTGAAAAAATATGAGCACTATATGAAGATTTCGGAAAAAATTTTCTCGGGAGGCAAAACTTTTATTGTTTTGCCTCCTAAATTTTTTGAAATTATAGGTCTGGGAAAAGTGGAGCTATGATATGTCCTAGAGATTGCTTTTTTTGTTTAAAGCGCATACTTATATTTATATATAATATATATAATACCTATTATAAGAATATATATATCATATATAGTATATATACATCGGTGATTTTGGAATTTTGGATTGGTTTTCTTCCATCGGGTTTAACACGATGGCTTTCGGGTTGTCGAGACGGGATTCGATAAGAAGCCCGTCGGTATGATCTGAGCTCGGTCTCAACCGAGCGAGGGCGAAGCTGATTTC
>NZ_KV795567.1:0-323 GCF_001809035.1 Eikenella sp. HMSC061C02 | reverse complement strand
CCGTGGCTGTTGAGAAACAGGTAGCCGTTATCTTGGTGGATACGGTCGATGATTTCTTTGAGCTTGCCGCTGATTTCAAAGCGTAGCTTAGCGCCTGTTTTCTGCTGGCTGATATGTAGGATGCCTTCGTGGATGTGGCTGCTGTGAATGCCGACTATATCAACAGGGCGCTGGCCGGTGATGTAGGCAATGTCCATTAAATCACGCATCTGCTGGCTGGCAGCCTGATAGACGGCCTGATACAGGTAATCCTCAATATAAACCTCACGGCGCTTCTTGCTGTGCTTCTTGACGTTGCGGCAGGGGTTTTCTTTGCTTGTCCA
>NZ_KV795566.1:0-101034 GCF_001809035.1 Eikenella sp. HMSC061C02 | reverse complement strand
TTGCTTCCTAAGCCCCTAAATTTAATTCACTATACTTCATCATTATGCGCGCCAACAAATAAGGTGCGCAATGTTTTGTGTTCAATGCTATCTATCTTTGATTTTTTGCCCTGCCGGTATGGTTATCGTGGCTGCATATTGCCCGTTTGATACTTGCTGCTTTTTGATAAAATGGCGGTTTTTATCTGTTTCATGCCAAGGACGAGCATGTCTTTTATTAGAAGAACATTTGGCGGGTTGTCTGCCGCATATTATATCCGCCACTTTCTTATTGGCCTGATTTTCTATATTTTCATCATGTTCGATTTCGGCGGTAGTAAAGAAAATCCGAATTATTGGTCGATCATGATGGCATTTACCGCATGCCAGTTGCTGTATCCGTATGCGTATTTTGTGTATGACCGTATCGCAGATTATATTTCGGGTGATCGCGGGACTTACTTTGTTTCGCATATCATGTCGGTTGTGCGGATTTTTGCCGCGATTCTGTGCTGGTTTGGCGCCCCAATCATCGCGCCGCTCGGTTTGGCTTGGCTGTATTGGGAACACGGCAGGCAGGAGCAATGAACAGAATATTAAGGATAAGATGCGGAGGCAGCTTGAAAGCAGTTTCAGGCTGTTTTTGTTTTATAGTGAATTAACAAAAACCAGTACAGCATTGCCTCGCCTTGCCGTACTATTTGTACTGTCTGCGGCTCGGCCGCCTTGTCCTGATTTTTGTTAATCCACTATAGAAGGGGCGGTGGTTGCTGCGGGTTGTTGTTTAAAGCCGATATTTTGGTTTTCAGGTAGCCTCAAAGCGGGTAGAGGCTACCTGAAAAACTAGGTAGGCAAATACCCGTCTGGCGGCTTTCAGGTAGCCTTTAGGCTTTCGGCAATGCCATCAAAGTAAACAAAACGCTTGCGGAGCATGATTCCGCAAGCGTTTTGTTATTGGAAGGCGCGGGCTGGGGCTACCTGAAAGTGTCGGCTGCAAACCGGCAGTTGGCGGCTATAGCTTGTGGCACAAATCTCCGAGGGCGAAGCCTGGCCAGTCGGGGTCGATATCGCGGCCGAAGGCGATAACTTTGAAGAGCTCGCCCATTTCCTGCGGGGCGAGCAGGGTTTGGCAGGCAGTAGCAGCACGGATGTAGGCTTGGCTTTCCGGTTCGCCTTGGGCGGCAAGCAGGTCGGTGAGGCCGAGATTGAGCAGGAAGGCGGCCTGGGTGGTGTAGCCGATGAGGTCGAGCCCGGCTTGGCAGGCGGCTTCGGCGATGGCGGTGAAATTTATATGGCAGGTGAGGTCGGTGAGGCCGATGTGCTCGAAGGGGTTGTGCACGGCGTGGTGGCGGTAGTGGCCGATGAGGGTGCCGCCGTTGCGCTGGGGGTGGTAATACTGGGCGGCGTCGAAGCCGTAGTCGATAAAGAGCAGGGCGCCGCGCGTGAGGCGCTGGGCGAGGGTGCGGATAAAGGCTTGCTGGTGCCGGTGCAGTTCGCTGGTGTAGCCGTCGATGGCGGGTAGCAGCGCTTGGGCGGCGGGCAGCAGCTCGGCCGGCAAGGGGGCGCTTTGCCATTGGAATTGTTGGTTTACATCCAGCCCCACACCCATCAGCTGCCATTGGCCGCTTTGATAGCGCACGATGTCGCAGGGCATGGCGTCGAGCACTTCGTTGCCGATGACGATGCCGTCGAACTCGGCGGATAGTTCGGTGAGCCACGTGATTTGGTGCTGGTGTTGGGGCAGGGCGGCAGCAAGGTGGCGGCGTTGGCGTTCGGCCAAATCGGGTGAGACTTCAATGATGTAGTAGTGCCGGAGGCTACCTGAAAGTTTGCTGATCAGTTGGGCGGCCAGCTCGCCGGTGCCTGCGCCGAATTCGTAGATATTGCCGTCGGTTTGCGGCAGCATGGATTGCAGCTGGATGGCGAGGGTTTGCCCGAACAGCGGGGTGAGCGTGGGGGCGGTGATGAAGTCGCCGGCCGCGCCGATTTTATGTGCACCGCCGGAGTAGTAGCCGTATTGCGGCTGGTAGAGTGCGAGCTGCATGAAGTCGGCAAAGGGCAGGAAGCCGTGGTTGGCCTGAATGCGTTGTTGTATCAGGCCACACAGTGCCTGTGAGGTGACCAGCGCTTCGGGGCCGGGGGTGGGCAGGGTAGGGCGGTTCATAGAGCAATTATGCGAATAATCTGGAAAACGTGCGCAATTATAAAGGCTTGCTGCCGGGAGGCAAAATCGGGGCTGCTCGGAAAACGGCAGGCGTGGTGATTGAGACTAACTATCTTATGTAAAAACAGTTTGTTAATCGTGGGTTTTTACGGTGTTTGCAATTGACCGATGCCGTAGCTTTGCCGTATAGTGTCGCTTCGTGGGGAATTGTGGGGCAAAGTGCCTTTTCAGTTCCAAAAATTAATCGAAGGTGGGAAAAAGTGTTTGGCGGCGTACATGAATTGAGCATCGACAGCAAGGGGCGCTTGGCGATTCCGGCCAAGTTCCGCGACTTGCTTGCGCGCCACTACACGCCGTCTTTGGTGGTTACCGTGGAGGCGCGCACGCATCTGGTGATGTATCCGGAAGCGGAGTGGCAGAAAACGGCGGAAAATTTGCAGGCGATGAATGTGTCGGGCAATCCGGCTGCCAGAATGTTCCGCGATTTGATGCTGAACCATGCCGAAACGCTGGATTTGGATGCTTCAGGCAGAATTTTGCTGCCGCCGAGCCTGCGCCGTCGCGTGCAATTTGATAAAGAAGTAACGTTGGTGGGTCGTGCCGACCGGCTGGAGCTGTGGAACCGCGAACGTTGGGAAGCCAATATGAACGCAGTGCTGGATATGGATCCAGACGAATTGGCCGAACAGCTCGATAAAGCCGGGTTCCGCCTATGAGCGCGCAGGAATTGGCGCACGTTACCGTGCTTTTGCACGAGGCGGTGGACTCTTTGGCAGTGAAGCCGGACGGCGTGTATGTGGACGGCACTTTCGGCCGCGGCGGGCACTCCCGCCTGATCTTGTCGAAACTGGGCGTGAACGGCCGATTGGTGGTGTTTGATAAAGACCCGCAGGCCATTGCCGTGGCGCGGCAGCTGGCGGAAGCCGACAAACGCGTGCAAGTAGTGCACGGTGGGTTTTCCAGCTTTCAGGTAGCCTTAAAAGAATTGGGTATTGAAGCGGTGGACGGTGCGTTGTTTGATTTGGGCGTGTCTTCGCCGCAGATCGACGATGCCGAACGCGGCTTCAGCTTTCGCTACGATGCGCCGCTGGATATGCGGATGGATACCACGCACGGCCAAACCGCCGCGCAATGGCTGGCCGAGGCCGGCGAAGAAGAGATTCGCGAGGTAATCAGAGATTATGGTGAAGAGCGGTTTAACAGCCAGATTGCGCGCGCCATTGTGCAGCAGCGGCAAGAGCGCCCCATCCTTACAACCGGCCAGCTGGCGCAGTTGGCGGCACAAGCCGTCCGTACTCGCGAACGCGGCCAAGATCCGGCGACGCGGACGTTTCAAGCCATTCGGATTTTCATCAACCGTGAGCTTGAAGAAATAAGCGCGGTGCTGCCGCAGGCCGCAGGCTACCTGAAAACCGGCGGGCGTTTGGCGGTGATTGCCTTCCATTCGCTGGAAGACCGGATAGTGAAACAGTTTATCCGCCGCCACAGCCGCCCCGCGCCGCTGCCCAAGTGGGTGATGGTGCGCGAAAGCGAACGCCCCGAACCGCCCTTGCGGGAAATCGGTAAGGCACAGCGGGCTTCGGCAGCAGAAACCGCAGCCAATCCGCGTGCACGCTCCGCTGTGTTGCGCGTGGCCGAGCGGACGGCGGGAGAGTTTGTAGATGAATAAGCTGAATATCATGCTGTTTGTGCTGGTGGTGCTCTCTGCATTGGGCGTGGTGTCGGTGCAGGACAGCTCGCGCGAATCGTTTATTGTGCTGGAAAAAGAACACCAGCGGCAGGCAGATTTGGAAGAGGAATACCGCCGCCTACAATGGCAGCAGGCCAAGTTGGCCAACCATAGTTTCATCAAAGAGGCGGCTCAGCAGCAGCAGTTGCAGCCGCCCACCATGCAGAACACCAAAATCGTGCGTCTGCAATATTAAAAGGCGAATGAAGCCGATATAAAGTGGTTGAATATATTAAATAAGCAGTTTTGCTGCCGTGTGGGCGGCAGCGTAGAGAGTAAATACCATGCTGATTAAAAGCGATTACAAGCCGCAGATGCGGCAGAAACCAGTTAAACAGAAGAAACCGGTAAGCACCAATGGCCGGATTGCCTTTGTTTTGCTGGTTTTTGCTTTGGCTTTCGCCGCAGCGGCGGGCTGGAGCGTACATTTGCATACGGTGGAGCAAGACCGCCTGCAAACCGAGGGCAATAAGCGTTTTGTGCGCACTTTGGTGCAGCAGGCCAATCGCGGCACGATTACCGACCGCAACGGTGCAGTGCTGGCCTTGAGCGCACCCACCGATTCGCTGTATGCCATCCCTTCTGCCATGGATAAAATGCCCAGCCAAGAGCAGCTGGAGCAGCTTTCCGAAATCATCGAAGTGCCGGTGGAAACCATTGCCGACCGTTTGGCGCGTACCAACAGCGATTTTGTGTTTTTGAAACGGCAGATGAGCGCGGAAACCGCTGCCAAAGTGCGGGCTTTGAAAATTGAGGGTTTGGCCTTCCAAACCGAGCCCAAGCGGCAATATCCGATGGGCAATTTGTTCTCCCACGTTATCGGCTTCACCAATATCGACGGCAAAGGCCAAGAAGGTTTGGAGCTCTCGCGAGAAGACGACCTGCGCGGCCAAGACGGCGCGCGCGTGGTGCTGCGCGACAATAAAGGCAATTATGTTGATCAATTGGATTCGCCGCGCAACCGCGATGCGGTAGACGGGCGCAATATGGTGCTCTCGCTGGATCAGCGTATTCAATCGCTGGCGCACGATAAATTGGCGCAGGCTATTGACTACCATCAAGCCAAAGCCGGCACCGCAGTGGTGTTGGATGCACAAACCGGCGAAATCCTTGCTTTGGTAAACCTGCCGGATTTCGATCCGAACCAGCCCGGCGGTGCCGAAATCTCCCTGCGCCGCAACCGTGCGGTGACCGATATGATCGAGCCCGGCTCGGCCATGAAACCTTTCCCGATTGCCAAAGCCTTGGATTCGGGCAAAGTGAACGAAAATATGGTGTTCAACACCAATACTTATAATATCGGCCCGGCTACCGTGCGCGATACGCACAACTACCCTTCGCTCACCCTGCGCGGCATCATGCAGAAATCTTCCAACGTAGGCGTGAGCAAGCTTTCGGCCATGTTTAAGCCAGAAGAGATGCACGATTTTTATAAATCAGTCGGTTTCGGCCGCCGCATGCACTCCGGTTTCCCCGGCGAATCGCCCGGCCTGGTGCGCGACTGGCGCAACTGGCGGCCCATCGAGCAGGCCACCATGTCGTTCGGCTACGGCTTGCAGATGAGCCTGCTGCAGCTGGCGCACAGCTACACCATCTTCACCAGCGACGGCAAACTTTTGCCGGTGAGTTTCCTGCGCCAGAGCACCGCGCCGCAGGGCGAGCAGGTGATTAAGCCTGAAACCGCACGCGCCATCCGCCGCATGATGGTATCTGTTACCGAACCCGGCGGCACCGGTACGCAGGGTGCTGTGCCCGGTTTCAACGTGGGTGCGAAAACCGGTACCGCACGCAAGCTGGTGGGCGGTCGCTATGCCGACAACAAACACATGGCCACCTTCATCGGTTTCGCCCCAGCCGAGCATCCGCGCGTGATTGTGGCGGTGAACATCGACGAGCCTACCCAAAACGGCTATTACGGCGGTCTGGTGGCCGGGCCGGTGTTTAAAGACATCATGGCCGGTTCGCTGAATATTCTGGGCGTAACGCCCACCAAACCTGTGCAGCAAGTTGCTGCCAAATAAATCGGTGCTTGGAGCCGACCATGTATTGCTTGAAGGACAAACAGTTTGACTTGCCCGACAACTGCACCCTGCCGCCCGATGTGGCGGCGGGGTGCATTTTGCGTATGGACAGCCGTCTGGTGCAGCCGGGCGACGTATTCGTGGCCTGCCAGGGCGAATATGCCGACGGCCGCAACTATATTCCCGCCGCGATTGCCAATGGCGCGGCGATGGTGTTTTGGGACAGCGGTGACGGTTTCGCTTGGCAGCCGGAGTGGCAAATCGCCAACCTCGGCGTGCCGCACCTGAAGCAAAATGCCGGCCTGTTGGCAGCCAAACTCTACGGCAATTTTTCAGGTAGCCTCTCCTGCTGGGGAGTAACCGGCACCAACGGCAAAACCTCGATTTCGCAATGGCTTGCCCAAGCCGCCGATTTGCTCGGCACGCCCTGCGCCATCATCGGCACGGTGGGCAACGGCTTTTGGGGGCGGCTCGAAGAAACCACCCACACCACGCCCAATCCCGTGCGCGTGCAAACCCTGCTGCACCAATTCAAACAGCAGGGTGCAAAAGCCGTGGCGATGGAAGTATCCAGCCACGGCCTCGACCAAAACCGCGTGGTCGGCACGCCCTTTTCCTCCGCCATCTTCACCAACCTCACCCGCGACCACCTCGATTACCACGGCAGTATGGCCGCCTATGGCGCCAGCAAGGCCAAGCTGTTCTATTGGCAAAGCCTTCGGCACGCCATCATCAATACGGACGATGAATTCGGCCGCGAGCTGGCCGCCGGATTGCGCACCGACCGCCCAAATTTGAACGTGTATGGCTACGGCTTCAATGAACAAGCCGATATCCGAATCACCCGCTTTGCCGCTTCCGCTCAGGGCATGCAGGTAGCTTTTGATACGCCTTGGGGCAGCGGCGAAATCCACAGCCGGCTCTTGGGGCGGTTCAATGCGCAAAACCTCGCTGCCTGCGTCGGACTTTTGTGCGCCGAAGGCTATTCGCTGCCCGACGTATTGCGCGTGCTCGCACAAATCCGCCCCGCCACCGGCCGCATGGACTGCATCAGCCGCGCAGGCCGCCCGCTGGTGGTGGTGGATTATGCCCACACCCCCGACGCGCTGGAAAAAGCGCTGGCCACCCTGCGCGAAATCAAACCGCAGGGCGCGAGCCTGTGGTGCGTGTTCGGCTGCGGCGGCAACCGCGACCGCGGCAAACGCCCGCTGATGGGCAGCGCCGCCGTGCAGGGTGCAGATAAAGTGGTGATTACCAGCGATAATCCGCGCATGGAAGAGCCACAAGACATTATTGCCGACATCCTGCCTGCCGTGCCGCAGCCCGCGCTGGTGGAGGCCGACCGCCGAGTGGCCATCCAAACCGCCATCCGCCGCGCTGCGCCGCAGGATATCGTGCTGATTGCCGGCAAAGGCCACGAAACCTATCAAGACGTACAGGGCGAGAAGCACCATTTCTCCGATTTTGAAATAGCCGAAGCCGCGTTGGATGAGGCTACCTGAAAAGTCTAGATTTGGTTGAACCCATACGTTCAGGTAGCCTTTTGAGCTTGCCACAGGCTACCTGAAAGCGTTAATACCTTTTCAGCTAGCCTGCCGCCCTGTCATATTTTCAATGGAATGCCCATGCCCACACTCGATTTAGCCTTTGTCTGCCGCGCCCTGAACCTGCCCGTGCCGCAGCACAACCTCCCCATCCGCCGCGTCATCACCGACAGCCGTCAAGCCGCTGCTGCTGACGAGCGCGGCACGGATTTGTTTGTCGCTTTGGTGGGCGATAAACACGACGCCCACGATTTTGTGCCTGCCGTGTTGGCACAGGGCGCTTTGGCACTGGTGTCGCGCCAAGACTGCGCCGCACTTTCAGGTAGCCTGCCGGTGGCCGATACGTTGGCGGCACTGCAAACCCTGGCTGCCGCTTGGCGCGAAGCGGTGAACCCGCTGGTGCTCGGCATCACCGGTTCTTCCGGCAAAACCACGGTGAAGGAAATGCTGGCCGCCATTCTGCGCCGCCAGTTCGGCGAAGCGGCCGTGTTGGCTACCGCCGGCAATTTCAACAACCACATCGGCCTGCCGCTCACCCTGCTTGCCCTGCGGCCGCAGCAGCGCTACGCCGTTATCGAAATGGGCATGAACCATTTCGGCGAGCTTGATGCGCTCACCCGCATTGCTCGTCCCGATGCCGCGCTGGTCAACAATGCCCTGCGCGCGCACATCGGCTGCGGTTTCGACGGCGTGGGCGATATTGCCCGCGCCAAAAGCGAAATCTATCGCGGGCTACCTGAAAGCGGCACGGCGCTGATTCCGGCGGAAGACGAATACGCCGAAGTGTTCCGCGCCGCCTGCCGCGCCCTGAATTTGCGCCAAATCGAATTCGGCGTGGACAAGGGCGAAGTGCATGCCGAAAACGTTCAGCTGCTGCCCCTGGGCTGCCGCTTCGATTTGGTGTGGCAAAACCAACGTGCGGCGGTAGAACTGCCGGTGCCGGGCAAGCACAATGTGGCCAATGCCGTGGCCGCTGCCGCGCTGGCTTTACAGGCCGGCGTGGGGCTACCTGAAAGCGCCGCCGCACTGGCCGGGTTTGCCAATATCAAAGGCCGTTTGCAACGCAAGGCCGGCCTGCGCGGCAGCACGATTATCGACGACACCTACAACGCCAACCCCGACAGCATGAAGGCCGCGCTGGATGTGCTGGCCGAGCTGCCGGTGCCGCGCATTTTCGTGATGGGCGATATGGGCGAACTAGGCGACGGAGAAGCCCCCTCCCTGCACGCCGAAATCGGCCGCTATGCGCGGGATAAGGGCATCGAAGCCGCCTATTTTGTGGGCGATTTCAGCGTGGAAGCCGCCGAAGCCTTTGGTGCGGCCGGGCTGTGGTTTGCCGCCAAAGACCCGTTGCAGCAGGTGCTGGTGCACGAATTGCCGGAGCAGGCTTCGGTGTTGGTGAAAGGTTCGCGTTTTATGCAGATGGAAGAGGTGGTGGCCGCCTTGCAGGGTCATGAAGCGTAGGCCGCACGGCGGTTATCCGCTCTATCCGGCCAGCAACCACTACGACCCGATCCGCCGCCGTTTTTTCAACCCAGAGCCCAAACGCCGATTGCAGCCGCTGGATTTTGGCGGAGCATTCAAAATGCTCAGCCGGCAAGGCCGCTTTCCCGCGCAGCCGCTGCCGTTTGAGAAGCCTGATTTTGCCGCCTTCATGCGGCAGGAAGGGCTACCTGAAAACGAGCAGCGCGAGTTTCGCCAAAACGAGCAGAGCGAGTTTCTGTGCAGCAAAAATGAGCAAAAGGCGCAGTTTGTTTGGTTCGGCCATTCCACCTTGCTGATGCGTGTGGCCGGGTTGAATATCATCACCGACCCCGTGTTCGGCATGAGCGCGGCGCCGCACAATAAAATGTTCCGCCGCTTCCAGCCGCCGCCCGCCGCGCCGCACGAATTGCCGCCGCTCGACATCATCCTCTACAGCCACAACCACTACGACCATTTGGAGGAATCCTTCGTGCGCAGCGTGGCAGACAGCGGGGTGCATTTCCTCGTGCCGCTTGGCATGGAAGTGCTGTTGCGCCGCTGGGGTGTGAAGGCGGAAAACATTTCGGCGGCGGATTGGTATCAGAGCCATACCGTTGGCGGCGTAACATTCACCGCCACCCCCGCCCGCCACGACAGCTCGCGCAACCTGGCCGACCACAACCGCATGCTGTGGGCGGGCTGGGCCATCGAAGGCGGTGGCCAGCGGCTTTATTTCAGCGGCGATTCGTCCTACGGCAGCCACTTCGCCGACATTGGCCGGCACTTCGGCAGCTTTGATCTGGCCTTTATGGAAAACGGTCAATACGACCGCCGCTGGCCGGACAACCATATGTTTCCCAGGCAAACCGTGCAGGCCGCCATCGACGTGGGCGCGCGCCGCATGATGCCGATTCACTGGGGTGCCTTCAGCCTGGCCATGCACGATTGGGACGAACCCGTGCGCCGCAGCATCCCGCTGGCCATCGAGCGCGGCCTGCCGGTGCTCACGCCGCTGATCGGGCAGGTGTTTGATGCGGATACGGAAACTGGGTTTTGGTGGGAAGAAGTTTGAGCGGTTTGGACAAATTCGACTTCGTTTGCTTTCAGGTAGCCTTACTGGTTCAAAGTTGGCTGAAACAAAAACAGCCATGTTGGTAACCCAAGCTCAAGCGCACATAAATTCCGCCAAAGCGGTAGCCAAGCCTTCCGGATTTTCCCAAGACATCGAGTGCCCGGCATCGGCAATCACGGCGCAGGGAATACCGTATTGAAGGATAAGGTCGTAGTCTGTGTTGGGCAGGGAACGATCGCCAACTAAATAAATTTTGCGTTGGGGCAGGGAGGAGAGGCGGTACAGCCAATCGGGCGATATACCGTTCACTAAATGATATGCACTACGCCACAATGCCCACGGGGCAGCACTTTGTAGGCTGCCCGCCCACGGCGAGAGTTCGTTATTTAGCAATTCGGCATAGCCATTGTGGATGAAATACGCTTCATTCTGTGCGGTAATGTTGCGGCTGAATATACCGCCGCCAGCAATCAGGTTGCATTCGCTAACCATGAGTCCGCGCACGCGGCTGCCGAGCTGTTCGGCGGCTTCAATAGCGATGCTGCCACCCATGCTGTGCCCATAGAGATAGAAGTGCGGCAAGTTAAGATGGTTGGCCAGTTCGGATACGATTGCGGCTTGCGCACTGGTGGAATAGGAGAAATCCTGTGGGCGTTCGCTGTAGCCGTGACCTGCCAAGTCAAGCAGGATAGTGCGGCGGCCTGCCAAGGCCGGACTGGCAGCGATGCGGGGGTACTCGTAGCTGGCAGCGCAGCCTAGGCCGTGGATAAATAAGCAAGGGGTGCTGTTTCTGCCCGCATGGGCTGGTAGATCCATAAATCGGATGCGGCAGCGTGCGCTGTGGGAGTGCATGGTTTGCATAGTTTGTGCCTCGCATGGCAGTGGGAATTTCGGTTTTCAGGTAGCCTCTCTTGGGTAGCGGCTTAGTTTATAATGCCACATTTGCCCATTTTACAGTGGTGCAATACAGATAATTATGTTTCAGGTAGCCTTTTCTATTTCCGGCTGCCTAGGTTAATTAAGCGAATTCAATTTAAATCAGGACAAGGCAGCGAGCCGCGGATCGTGCACACGTACGGCAAGGCGGGCTAACGCAATATCGGTTTAAATTGAACTTACGAGAAATGATTTAAGGAAGTTTTATGCTTTTATGGTTGGCCAAACTCAGCAACTGGATTTCGGCGCTGAACATTTTCCAATACACCACTTTTCGCGCGGTGATGGCGGCGCTCACGGCACTGGCGTTCAGCCTGATGCTGGGGCCGTGGACCATCCGCAAGCTCACCGAGCTGAAAGCCGGCCAGGCCATCCGCAGCGACGGGCCGAAAACCCATCTGGCCAAGGCGGGCACGCCCACCATGGGCGGGGTGCTGATTTTGGTGTCGATTACGGTGTCCACACTGCTGTGGGGCAATGTGTCGCACCCGTATATCTGGATTCTGCTCGGCGTGCTGCTGGGCACGGGCGCGCTGGGCTTCTACGACGACTGGCGCAAGGTGGTGTATAAAGACCCGCACGGCGTGTCGGCCAAATTTAAGATGGTGTGGCAGAGCAGCGTGGCGCTGGCGGCGGGCTTGCTGCTGTTTTATGTGGCGAGCAATTCGGCAAACAATATTTTAATCGTGCCGTTTTTTAAGCAGGTGGCGCTGCCTTTGGGCGTGGTGGGCTTTGTGGTGCTGTCGTATTTCACCATTGTCGGCACGTCCAATGCGGTAAACCTCACCGATGGTTTGGACGGCCTGGCGGCTTTCCCGGTGGTGCTGGTGGCCGGCGGGATGGCGGTGTTTGCCTATGCCACCGGGCACTGGCAGTTTGCACGCTATCTGCAGTTGCCATTCGTGCCGGGGGCGAACGAGGTGATGGTGTTCTGCGCGGCCATGTGCGGCGCGTGTTTGGGCTTTTTGTGGTTCAACGCGGCACCCGCGCAGGTGTTTATGGGCGACGTGGGCGCGTTGGCACTGGGCGCGGCGCTGGGCGCGGTGGCGGTAATCGTGCGGCAGGAATTTGTGTTGGTGATTATGGGCGGCCTGTTTGTGGTAGAAGCTTTGTCGGTGATGCTGCAGGTGGGCTGGTATAAGAAGACCAAAAAACGCATCTTCCTGATGGCGCCGATTCATCACCATTTCGAGCAGAAGGGCTGGAAGGAAACGCAGGTGGTGGTGCGCTTTTGGATCATCACCATCGTGCTGGTGCTGGTGGGCTTGAGCACATTGAAAATTCGTTAAACGGTTTTCAGGTAGCCTAATCTGTAGAAATCGACAGCGTTGTTTACACTTTCGGCTTTTGCTTGAAGACCTATTTGAGCAGCTATCCGGCATTGTCAAGAATGTCGATAGACACGGGGAAACCGCTCTGTTCTTGATAATGACGGATAGCTGTCTAAGAATCATTCAAGCAAAAACAAAAGCTGTCCACCATAGAAAAAGTGTAAACAACGCGACGATTTCCTACACCTAATCTGGTTAAAGAGAGGCTACCTGAAAGCGGACACGGCAGGCTGCTATGAAGCCAAAATCCATTGCAACCCAATTTAAAGAACCTAGGTTATGCTGCTACACATGCTAATTTTGCTGGCCTTTGCCAAAATGCAGGATTTCGCTGAGGATTCCTATGCTTGGCAATGGGCGCTGGCTTTTGCCGTTGTAACTTTTTTATTCGGCTTGTTTGGCGGCCCCCTGATTGCGGCAGCTATTTCTACTGTGATTTGGGGCTTGTATTCATGGGGCTATTTCGCCCTGCTGCGGCAGATGGCAGACAGTTTGATTTTGTGGCTGATGGTGTGCATCGGCGGGATTATGCTGCCGTGGCTGCTGCTGATGAAGCTGCTGGCTAATACAGCCGTGCAGTAAAGGCTACCTGAAAACGCAAGCTACAACGCAGTCAAAATGAGCGAAGCGAAAAACTGAGAAAGCAGCCGCCTGCAGGCAAACCGGGCGGCATGGAGAATAGAATGAAAAGCGAATGGCAAAACCAAAAAATCCTCGTGGCCGGGATGGGCGGCAGCGGCATTTCCATGTTGGATTTCCTGCGCCGCAAAGGCGCGGTGGTAGCCGCTTATGATGCCGACTTCCCGGCAGCCAAACAAGCCGAGCTGCAACAGCGTTTCCCCGGCCTGGCCTGCCACACAGGCTACCTGAAAAACGCATTGGCCGAAGGTTTCGGCATTTTGGCACTCAGCCCCGGCATCAGCGAGCGCACGCCTGAAATCGAAGCCTTCAAACAGGCCGGCGGCCGTGTGCTGGGCGATGTGGAAATCTTGGCACACGAGCTTTCCGGCAAGCGCGACAAAATCATCGCCATCACCGGCAGCAACGGCAAAACCACCGTAACCAGCTTGGTGGGTCATTTGTGCCGCGAATGCGGGCTGGATACCGTGGTGGCCGGCAATATCGGCACGCCGGTGCTCGAAGCCTATGAAGAACGGCAGGAGCAGAGCGCCGACGTGTGGGTGCTCGAGCTTTCCAGCTTCCAGCTGGAAAACACCGACCATTTGAACGCCGCCGCCGCCGCCGTGCTCAATATTTCCGAAGACCACCTCAACCGCTACGACGACCTGCTCGACTACGCCCACGCCAAAGACAAAATCTTCCGCGGCAACGGCGTGCAGGTAATCAATGCCGACGATGCGCTGTGCCGCGCCATGAAACGCAGCGGCCGCGAAGTGCGCCGCTTTTCGCTGCAGCAGGAAACCGATTATTGGTTTGACGCCGCATCAGGCTACCTGAAACACGGCGCGGAAACGCTGATTGCCGCCGCCGACATTCCGCTGCAAGGCCTGCACAACGCCGCCAACGTGCTGGCCGCGCTGGCTTTGTGCGAAGCCGTCGGCCTGCCGCGTGCCGAACTGCTGCGCCATGTGCGTACCTTCAAAGGCCTGCCGCACCGCGTGGAAAAAATCGGCGAGAAAAACGGCGTGGTGTTTATCGACGACAGCAAAGGCACTAATGTGGGCGCCACCGAAGCCGCCATCGCCGGCCTGCAAAGCCCGCTGTTCCTGATTGCCGGCGGGCAGGGCAAAGGGCAGGACTTCACCCCGCTGAAAAACGTGCTGCCCGGCAAAGCCCGCGCTGTGTTGCTCATCGGCGAAGACGCACCGCAAATCCGCCGCGACCTGGCCGGCTGCGGCGTGGAGATGATGGATTGTGCCAGCCTGCAGGAAGCCGTGCAAACTGCCTACCGCCTGGCCGAGCCCGGCGACATTGTGTTGCTCAGCCCAGCCTGCGCCAGCTTCGATATGTTTAAAGGCTATGCCCACCGCTCGCAGGTGTTCATTGAGGCGTTTGAGGCCTTGTGATGTTTTCAGGTAGCCTTTGTTGAAGCCGAAAGGCTACCTGAAACTGCCGCATCGGCAGGCAAACTGACTTGGGAAAGCACAAATGGTATTGCACACTTTTTTGGAAAACTTTCCGTGGCGTCGGTTTGGCACGCCTTATGAAACCCACGCCAAAGGAGTGCAGCAGAACATTTTGAATATATTGGCGGGATCGGCTGTAGAAAAAGATTATGAGCGGCTGATTGACAGCTTGGAATCGCAGGCTTGGCTGGTGAAATTGTCGCCTTGGGGGCTGAAGGTTTGCCTGGCGTTGCTGGTGGAAGAGAAGCCGAATAAGGCTTGGTTGCTCAAGGGAATGCGTACGCTGTTTGAAGCGGCCAACTATAGTGCCCAATCTCCGCAGGCTCAGGCATTTAAAGAAACCAAGGGCAAGGCGCTGAAATACGGCATATTTAAAGCCAAGCTGTTCGATCCTGCCTTCGATGGCAGGATTGACGACGAGTTTCTTAAAATAAGCAAAACATTAGACAGGCATTATTTACACGTGTCTGTTTTAGAATTGTTTGCGGCAAACCGCGACCTGATAGCGGGTTTGGCCGCTTCCGCAGATGCAGAAACCGCCAAGCAGGCGGCTTTGTTGGCGGAGGCGATTGCCAACCCTAAGCAGTATCCTTGCAGTTAGCCGGCCGCAGATTTGAGCCGCAACAGATTTTTCAGGTAGCCTCTGTTGAAGCCTAAAGGCTACCTGAAACCTTGTTCCATTGATTTTTGAAGTAACTTGAAGTACCTGAATGATTACCGAATCCAAACTCCTCGACCGCAAAATCCTGCGCCACGGCCACATCATCGATCAATCGCTGCTGTGGCTGGTGGTGCTGATGCTGGGCTTCAGCCTGGTGATGGTGTATTCCGCCTCGGTGGCCTTTGCCGGGCAGGGCGGCGGCAATAAATGGGCATTCCTTATCCGCCAGGCGGCCTATATTGCCGTGGGCGGCGGGGCGGCTTGGGTGGCGTTCCGGGTGCCGATGCGCACTTGGCAGAAGTATTCGATGGTGCTGCTGGTGATCAGCCTGCTGATGCTGATTGCGGTGCTGCTGGTAGGGCGCGATGTGAACGGCGCGCGGCGTTGGATTCCTTTGGGCGTGGCCAATTTGCAGCCGAGCGAATTTTTCAAGCTGGCGGTGATTCTTTATCTTTCCGGCTTTTTCATGCGCCGCGCCGAAGTGTTGCAGCATTTGAAGAAAGTGTGCTGGGTGGCGCTGCCGGTGGGCTGCGGGCTGGGGCTGATTATGCTGCAGCCGGATTTCGGCTCGTTTGTGGTGGTGTCGGTAATCAGCGTGGGCTTGTTGTTTTTGGTGGGGCTGCCGTTTCGCTGGTTTATCGTGGTGGTGCTGGCCGGTTTGAGCGGCATGGTGACGCTGGTGTTGATTTCGCCCTACCGCATGGCGCGTGTTACCGCCTTCCTCGATCCGTGGGCCGACCCGCTGGGCAGCGGCTACCAGCTCACTCACGCGCTGATGGCCATCGGACGCGGCGGCTGGACGGGCGTGGGCTTGGGCGCAGGGCTGGAAAAACGCTTCTACCTGCCTGAAGCGCATACCGATTTCATCACCGCCGTGATCGGTGAGGAATTCGGCTTTCTCGGCATGATGCTGCTCACCGCCTGCTATTTGTGGCTGGTGTGGCGTTCGTTTTCCATCGGCAAAATGGCGCGCGATTTGGAGCAGTTTTTTGGCGCGTTTGTGGCCAGCGGCGTGGGCATTTGGCTGGGGATTCAGAGCTTTTTCAATATCGGCGTGAACATCGGCCTGTTGCCCACCAAGGGGCTGACCCTGCCGCTGATTTCCTTCGGCGGCTCGGCACTGGTGGCCATGCTGATAGCCGTGGCGCTGCTGCTGCGGGTGGATTATGAAAACCGGCGCAAAATGCGCGGTTTTGAAGTGTGAGGAGCCGAATATGGGCGTGAAAACCTTTTTGCTGATGGCCGGCGGTACCGGCGGGCATATTTTCCCCGCGCTGGCGGTGGCCGCCGCGCTGCGCGAACGCGGGCACAAGGTGGTGTGGCTGGGCAGCGAGGGCGCGATGGAAACGCGTATCGTGCCGCAGCACGGCATCGAAATCGAAACCCTGGCCATCAAAGGCGTGCGCGGCAACGGCCTCAAGCGCAAGCTGATGCTGCCGTTCACGCTGTGGCACACCATCCGTGCGGCGCGAAGCATCATCCGCAAGCATCAGGTAGACGGTGCCATCGGCTTCGGCGGCTTCGTTACCGTGCCCGGCGGCGTGGCAGCCAAGCTGTGCGGCGTGCCGCTGGTGATTCACGAGCAAAATGCCGTGGCCGGGCTTTCCAACCGAATTTTGGCCAAGCTGGCCAGCCGGGTGCTGTATGCCTTCCCAAAGGCGTTTAGCGATGAAAACGGGCTGGTGGGCAACCCCGTGCGCGCTGATATTGCCGCATTGCCCGCGCCGCAAGAGCGGTTTGCTGAGCGTTCAGGTAGCCTGAAGCTGTTGGTTACCGGCGGCAGCCTAGGCGCAGATATTCTCAACCGCCTGCTGCCCGAAGCAATGGCCTTGCTGCTTGCCGAGCAACGCCCCCAAGTGCGGCACCAAAGCGGGCGCGGCAAGCTGGAAGGCTTGCGCCAGCGTTATGCCGAAGCCGGTGTGCAGGCTGAATGCAGCGAATTTATTGATGATATGGCAGCGGCCTACGGTACGGCGGATTTGGTGGTGTGCCGCTCCGGCGCGCTTACCATTGCCGAGCTGGCCGCGGCCGGCGTGGGCGCATTGCTCGTGCCCTACCCCTATGCGGTGGACGACCACCAAACCGCCAACGCCCGTTTCGTGGCCGCCGGCGAGGCCGGGCTGCTTTTGCCGCAGAGCGAGCTGACGGCGGAGAAACTGGCTTTGGTGCTGGGCGGCCTCAACCGCGACACTTGCCTCCAATGGGCGCAAAACGCCCGCCAAATGGCCAAACCGGATAGTGCGGCCAAGGTGGCGGAAGCTGCGCTGGCAGCAGTGGGCGGATGATTGATGTGAGGCTACCTGAAAAGCGGTTTTGAAGTTTCAGGTAGCTTGTCTGAGGCGGTTTTGGAAGGCTACCTGAAAATGGAGTTTGGGATTTCAGGTAGCCTTGGCTTGGCAGGAGAGAGTGCAATGTTCGATTGGCTGAAAAGCAAAAGCCGCCGTGAAACCGGGCGGCTGAATGCGCTGCTGGCCGAAGTGTTCGCACAGCTTGGCGAAGAGCGGCTGCGGCAGGCTGTGGCAGATGGGGCGGTGGCGCGGTTTCCACACGGTTTGGGTAATTGTTTTGACGTGGTTTTCTCTCCCCATGCGGCGGCGTATGAAAACCTGCTGCCGAAGCAAAACGCTGTGTTCCGCCAAATTGCGGTGCGTAACGCGGCCGGGCAGCACACGCGTTTGGAAATCACGGTAATCGACAATCTGCCTGCGGGCATTGCGTTTGACAATGTGGCGTTTGATTTTACGCAGCCGCTGTTTGCGGATACGGGCATGGCCGTCCGGGCGGCATCGGTAACGGAACAGGCTTTGGCACGCCGGCTGGCGGCGTTGGGCTTTGTCGGAGATATACCGGCGGCAGTGGTGAATGAGGTGGAAATCAAAGGGCAGTCCTATCTGCGGCTGCAAGAAACCGCCGATGGTGATTTTGTGGGCTTGGGTGCGGACGATGCGCTGTATTGGTGCAGGCATGCGGGCGGGGTACTGGCGGTGCCGCCGGAGTTGTCTGCCGTGTTGCGGGAGAGGCTGTTTGCCGCGCCACGCGGGGAAACGGCGGCGTTGTTGGCAAGCCTGCTTGATGATTAGCATGCAGATGGTTTAAAGGCCTTGCTTGGGTAGCGTTCCAAGTGGCTGTTTTCAGGTAGCCTCAATAGTAGTATCGGCTTTTCCCGCTTGTGTTGTATCGAAAAATGTTTATCCGCTATACAATAGCGGTTTTGTCTGCAAAGGCTGCTTGGGAAGCAGTGATAACTATGAAGCAACGAGTAAAACGCATCCATTTCGTCGGCATCGGCGGCTCTGGCATGTGCGGCCTGGCCGAGGTGCTGTATAAAGAATTCGACGTATCCGGCTCGGATCAGGCACAAAGCGCGGTAACGCGCCAGCTGGCCGATATGGGCATCAAGGTGTTCCACGGCCATGCGGCAGAGCATATCGAAGGCGTGGACGTGGTGGTTACCTCCACCGCCATCAAGCCGGATAATCCGGAAGTGTTGGCCGCCCGCGAGGCAGGCATTCCGGTGATTCCGCGCGCCATGATGCTGGCGGAAATTATGCGCTTCGGCCAGGGCATCGCCATTGCCGGCACGCACGGCAAAACCACCACCACCAGCCTCACTGCCTCCATTCTCACCGCCGCCGGCCTCGATCCGACTTTCGTTATCGGCGGCAAGCTCACCGCTGCGGGCACCAATGCCAAGCTCGGCGGCGGGCAGTATATTGTGGCCGAGGCCGACGAATCAGACGCCTCTTTCCTGTATCTCACGCCCGTGATTACCGTGGTGACCAATATCGACACCGACCACATGGACACCTACGACCACAGCGTGGACAAGCTGCACCAGGCCTTTGTGGAATTTGTGCATCGTATGCCGTTCTACGGAAAGGCATTTTTGTGTATCGACAGCGAACATGTGCGCGCCATCCTGCCGGAGATTCAGAAACCGTTTGCTACCTATGGCTTAGACGAAACCGCCGATATTTATGCTGATAATGTGCACAGCGAAGGTGCGCAGATGTGCTTTACCGTGCACCTGAACAAACGCTCAATCGCGCCGTTTGAAGTGCGGCTGAATGCGCCGGGGCGGCACAATGTGCTCAACGCGCTGGCTGCCATCGGCGTGGCGCTGGAGTGCGGCGCGGACGTGGAAGCCATTCAGCGTGGGCTGGCCGGTTTCGGCGGCGTGGGACGGCGTTTCCAAAGCTACGGCGAAATCAAGCTGCCGCAAGGCGGCAGCGCCTTGGTGGTCGACGACTACGGCCACCATCCGGTGGAAATGGCTGCCACGCTCTCCGCCGCACGCGGTGCTTATCCAGAACGCCGCCTGGTGTTGGCATTCCAGCCGCACCGCTACACCCGCACCCGCGATTTGTTTGAAGACTTCGTACGCGTGCTGAACACCGCCGATGCAGTGGTGCTGACCGATGTATACGCTGCCGGCGAAGAGCCGATTGTGGCCGCCGACAGCCGTGCGCTCACCCGTGCCCTGCGCGTGGCCGGCAAGCTGGAGCCGATTTACTGCGCTGATGTGGCCGATATGCCCGCCACCTTGCTTAATATGCTGCAAGATGGCGACCTGCTGCTGAATATGGGCGCAGGCAGCATCAATAAAGTACCGCAGGCTTTGCGGGATTTAGCAGCGCATGGATGATTTCCTGAAACGCCGCCAAGAGGCGCGGCAGCGTGCCGCCGCTTTTTGGCAGAGTTGGCAGTGGGAGCAGCCCTGGCAGGCCGGCGGCGGTTGTGTGGCGCTGGTGAATAGCGGAAACTATCTGCTGCACCACTATTTCCCCGGCGTGTTTTTGCAGATCGTGTCGGATTATGCTGTTGATGCCGGCGCTAAATTTCAGGTAGCCTTCAGTAGCGGCGGCCGGTTGGAGCCGATGGCCGATGCAGTGTTGCTGGCTGAGGCTGCGCCACCGGGTTTGCCCTTTGGTGTGCAGGCCTTGCTGCGGCGCTGCCGGGCTGCTGAATTGCCGCATCGCCGGGCTGGTTTTGGCAAAACGCAGCTTTCCGGCAGCCAATTTCAGGTAGCCTGTGCGCCGGGCAGCGATGGTTTGGTGCATTTACAGGTGTTTGTGAACGATAATCCTGATGGCACGGATGCCGACGACCGCCGGTTGGCGGTGTGGCTGCTTTTGGCGCAGGCCTTGGGGCAGTGGGATTTAAACGTGAAAACCGGCTATGTGGAGCTGGTGGAGCAGCCGCCTCGGGGTGGGCTGCCGTTGGCCGAGCTGCCCGCTGCTTTTGATAAGTTGTGGCGTGCCCAGCTGGGGCACAACGGCGTGTATCCAAGCGGCGAGGCGGAATTCCGCGTGTATGGCGCGGAAAACGATGATGGCGAGCCGGCCAAGATTTTGGTGCGCAACGAATCGGCTGCTTCGCTGCTGGGGCGTGCCGATTTGGCCTGGTGTTTGAGTGTGCGCTGTGAAGTGTACGATGACATGAGCCAGGCTCTGGCGCAGGAACTGGCACACGAGTTTTCCGGCTGCGTCGGGCAGCATGAGCAGGGTATTCTCACCGCCATGCTGGCCGATGCGGAAAAAGGCGAATACACCGCCTTTGCCATGGTGGCCGAGCCGGAAGGATTGTGGGAGAAGGTACGGGAAATCACCGCACGCTACGAGCGGCTAGATGCACGGGTCAACTGTGTGTTCGACCCGTCATGGCGGCATTACCGCTTGCAAGGATAAAAGATGACGAAATCAGATACCAACGAAGCCGCAGGCCGGCACAGCCTGAGCGAATGGCAAGATAATGCTCATTGTTTCTGGACAGTGTGGCGGCGCGAAGAGGCGCGGCTTGCAGCGCTGGAAGACCCAGTGGCCTTCGTTACCGAGGCCAATAATTTGTTGCACGAATATTGCCCCGGGGTGGTGGTGGAATTGGAAGGGCCGCCGGCCGACGGCGCGCTGGTGTTCAGCGCCAACGGCGATTTGGAACACTTCCCGCAAGTGCTGGCGCTGATTGCCACAGCTGCGGAATCCACCGAGCGTTCGGTGCTGTGTTTCCGCCAACGGCTGGGCTCGCCCGAGCAGTTTGCCATCCGCATGGGCGGCGTGGAAATGCAGGCGGCGGATATTTTGGTGCGCTGCGAAGAATGGCGCGGCCTGCCTGCGTTGGATGTGGCTTTTGCCAAGCCGCCCAAGGCAGAAGATTTGGAAACCGCGCAGCGGCTGGCGTTGATTATGCTCGACCATGTGTTGGGCGAGTGGGACGCGGTGGTGAAAGTGGGTGCGCTGGATTTTGTGGATACTGCGCCGCCGGAAGCCGTGCCGCTGCACAGGCTACCTGAAAAATTAGACGAAGTATGGAAAGCCTTGGGGCGCGATGCGCTCTATCCCGAGCCGGAATGGCAGTATACCGCCTATCAGCGCGATGAAGACGAAGAAAACGAACAAGATGGCCTAGTGCTGCTGCGCAACGAGTCGGCCAACGGCCTGCTCGGCCGGGCAGATATGGGCTGGTGCGTTTCCGTGCGCTGCGAAATCAACGGCGAAGACGCACTGATGGCGGCCTATCGGCTGCAAGACGAATTCGACGCCGAAGCCTGCCACCGGCAGCAAGGCATCGGCACGATTGCCGTCACCAATCTCACGCGGGGCGAGCGCACCATATTTGCCGCTACTGGCGAGCCGGAGCGCCTCATGGCAAAAGCGCAGGCACTGTGCGAGCAGTTTGCCGAACTCAAGCCGCAGGCCGCGTGCGAATACGACCCGAGCTGGCGGCATTACCGGTTTTAAGTTTTCAGGTAGCCTTTCAGACGGGCGTTTGATGGGGCTACCTGAAAGTAGAAGTAAGAAAGAAGCAAAGCAAATGAACAAGCAGTTTGGCAAAGTGGCCGTATTGAACGGCGGATTTTCCAGCGAGCGTGAAGTGTCGCTCGACAGCGGCGCGGCCGTATTGGCCGCCTTGCAGAGCCGGGGCATCGATGCCCACCGGTTTGACCCGAAAGAGCAAGATATCCTGCAACTGAAAGCGCAGGGTTTTCAGGTAGCCTTCAATGTGCTGCACGGCACTTACGGCGAAGACGGCACCGTGCAGGCGCTGCTTGATTCCATCGGCATCCCCTACACCGGCTGCGGCATGGCCGCCTCTGCGTTGGGTATGGACAAATATCGCTGCAAACTGATTTGGCAGGCGCTCGGCCTGCCCGTGCCCGATTTTGCCGTGTTGCACGATGATACCGATTTTGCCGCCGTGGAAGCGGAGCTTGGCCTGCCGATGTTTGTGAAGCCTGCCGCCGAAGGCAGCAGCGTGGGCGTGGTGAAAGTGAAGCAGGCGGGCGAACTGCCCAAAGTGTACCGCGAGCTGCGCGAACGCCACCTGCACGGCGAAATCATCGCCGAACGCTTTATCGACGGCGGCGAATACACCTGCGCCGTGCTCGGCCAACAAGCCCTGCCCAGCATCCGCATCATCCCCGCCACCGAGTTTTACGATTACGACGCCAAGTATTTCCGCGACGACACGGTATACCAATGCCCCAGCGATTTGGATGCAGCGGGCGAGGCCGAAATCCGTCGCCTGGCCAAAGCGGGCTTTGAAGCCATCGGCGGGCGCGGCTGGGGCAGGGTGGATTTCCTGCGCAGCCAGAGCGGGAAGCTTTATTTGTTGGAAATCAACACTGTGCCTGGCATGACCAGTCACAGCCTGGTGCCGAAAGCCGCCGCGCAAACCGGCTTGGATTTTGCCGATTTATGCGTTGAAGTATTGAGCCATGCGACTTTGGGATAACGCCGGCGCGCTCAAACGCATCAACAGCAGCCTTTATCTTTTGGCTGCTGTCGGCCTGATTTCGGCAGCGGTGATGTGGATGATGAATTCGCCGTATTTTCCGGTGAAACTGGTGAAAATCGACGGCGACCTACACCGTTTAAGTGCCACCCAGCTGCAACAAACCGCCCATCGTCACATCCGCGGCAATATATTCAAAGCCGATTTGAACGAAGCACGGCAGGCGTTTGAAACGCTGCCTTGGGTGGCTAAGGCGGAGGTGCGCCGAATCTGGCCGGATACGGTGCAAATCCGGGTGGAAGAGCGGCAGCCTGTGGCGCGCTGGGAAGGCGGCGGGCTGGTGGATAGCGAAGGCAAAGGCTTTGATGCCCCCACCGATGAAAACTTTCCCGTATTTGCAGGCACGCCGGGAATGCGTAAAATTATGGTGGAGGAATTTATGGAGTTCCAAGCCATCTTGGCGCCGACTAATCTGAAAATCAGCCGCATGGACTATAGTTCGCGTTCCTCGCGGGAGCTGGCTTTGGAAAACGGCATCCGGCTGCATCTGGGTCGTGTCGACGCACAAGATCGTCTGCGCCGCTTTGTGCAGGCATGGCACGAAATCTTGAAAGAACGCGCAGCTGACGTACAATACGTGGATTTGCGCTATAAAGACGGCTTTGCCGTGCGCTACAAACAGGGCGCGGCAGATGAAGACAACAACAAGCAACAACCGCCATCAGGCGGGCATGACTGAAGCAATTATTTTTCTACAAAATGGCGAGTAGTAGCATAGTACACAAGTACAGCAAAGCGAGTTAGCGTAGTAGAAAATGAATAAGTGCTTTAGTGATAAACAACCATTTCAACAATAAGCGAGACAGAGTTATGTCAAACAACAAACAACTGGTGGGCGCACTGGATATCGGCACCTCGAAAACCATCGTTTTGATCGGCGAAGTGCAAGACGATAAGGAAATTCACATCATCGGCTTTGGCCAAGCGCCGTCACACGGCTTGAAAGCCGGCATGGTAACCAATATTGATGCCACCGCCCAAGCTATTACCCAGGCTATGGAAGAAGCCCAACTGATGGCTGATTGCCAAATTGGCAGCGTGGTAACCGGCATTGCCGGCAACCACATCCGTAGCATGAATTCGCAAGGTGTGGTAAAAATCAAGGAAGGCGAAGTAACACAGGCCGACATCGACCGTGCCATCGAAACCGCCAAAGCCGTAAACATTCCGCCGGATCACCAGATTCTGCACACCGTGGTGCAGGAATATATTATTGACAACCAGCCCGGCGTGCGCGAGCCTATCGGCATGAGCGGTGTGCGGCTGGATACGCGCATTCATATCGTAACCGGTGCGGTTACTGCCATGCAGAACATTCAAAAATGTATAGAACGCTGCGGTCTGCACATCGACAATATGATTCTGCAGCCCTTGGCCAGCGGCCGTGCTGCGCTGACTGAAGACGAGAAAGAACTGGGCGTGTGCGTCATCGATATCGGCGGCGGCACGACCGATATCGCCGTGTACACCAACGGTGCCATCCGCCACACTGCTGTGATTCCGGTGGCCGGCGATTTGATTACCCGCGATTTGGCGCAAGCCCTGCGTACTCCTTATAACGCCGCCGAATACATCAAAATCAACCATGGCGTAGCCTTGGCTACCGGCGATGGCTTGGATGAAATGATTGAAGTACCCAGCGTGGGCGACCGCAGCCCACGCCAGATTTCACGCCGTGTGTTGGCCAGCGTTATCGGCCCGCGCGTGGAAGAAATTTTGGAACTGACCCGCAATGAACTGCACCGTTCCGGTTTCCCCGAAGAAGTGCTCACCTCTGGTGTGGTGCTCACCGGCGGCGCATCTTTGCTTTCCGGTGTGGTGGAACTGGCTGAAGACGTGTTCAATCTGCCTGCCCGTGTCGGTGTGCCGAAGGAAATGGGCGGTTTGTCGGAACGCATCCGTAACCCGCGCTACGCCACAGCCATCGGCCTCCTGCAAACCGCTGCTGAATACAGCAGCCAGCATGGCACGCATAACACCGTGCGACAGGCTGCAGAGGGAGATTCTGTTTTCTACCGCCTCAAAGAGTGGCTGAAAAACAATTTCTAAGCTTTTTGCTTATTCTTGCACACAAAATCCGTTCAAACCTTTATAATACGGGCGATTTCAGTTTTCAGGTAGCCTTCCGGGGCGCAAAAGGAGTGTTAAATGCAGTTGGTTTATGATGTTGTCGAATCCGCAGCCAGTCCGGCGGTCATTAAAGTTATCGGTATTGGTGGCGGCGGCTGTAATGCTATTAACAATATGATAGACAACACGGTACAAGGCGTTGAATTTATTAGCGCCAACACCGATGCCCAGTCTTTGCAGGGCAGCAAAGCGCCCAAGCGCATCCAGCTAGGTACTAATTTGACCAAAGGTTTGGGGGCTGGCGCCAATCCGGAAACCGGCCGCAATGCCGCTCTAGAAGACCGTGAAACCATCGCCGACGCCATTCAAGGCGCCAATATGCTGTTCATTACCACCGGTATGGGTGGCGGCACCGGTACCGGCGCTGCTCCGGTAGTGGCCGAGATTGCCCGTGAGCTGGGTATCTTGACCGTGGCTGTGGTGACCCGCCCGTTCGAACATGAAGGCAAACGCATCCAGATTGCCAAAGATGGCTTGGAAACCCTGAAAAACCAAGTAGACTCGCTCATCGTTATCCCGAACGACAAACTGATGACCGCCCTGGGCGAAGATGTAACCGTGCGCCAAGCATTCCGTGCTGCTGATAACGTGTTGCGCAACGCGGTGGCCGGTATTGCCGAAGTGATTACCTGCCCCGGCATGATCAACTTGGACTTCGCCGACGTACGCAATGTAATGGGCATCATGGGCATGGCCATGATGGGTTCTGGTTTCGCACAAGGCATCGACCGTGCCCGTTTGGCTACCGAGCAGGCAATTGCCAGCCCGCTGCTGGACAACGTAACGCTGGAAGGCGCACGCGGCGTGTTGGTGAACATCACTACCGCCCCTGATGGTCTGACCATGAAAGAGTACAAAGAAATCATGTCAGTAGTGAGCGAATATGCTCACCCTGATGCTGAATTGAAATATGGTACAGCTGAAGACGCTGCCATGGAGGAAGGCGAAATTCGCGTTACCATCATTGCCACCGGCCTGAAAGAGCAAGGCGATAACAGCCAGAGCAGCAATTTGCGCATGGTGAAAGCTGCCCAAGCTACCGGCACAGATGGCGCATTCCCGGAAATCGACAGCGTTATCCGTTCCGGTCGCACTGCCCGCACCATGAATTTGGCTGCTTCTGATTTTGCCAACCAATCTGTGTTGGATGATTTCGAAATTCCGGCGGTGATCCGCCGCCAGGCTGATTAAATCAGTTTGGTTCTCAATGTAAAACCTGCCTCTTTATGAGGCAGGTTTTTGTTTGGTTTGTTGGATGGAATGGTGAAAGGTTACTGATTAGTTGAGCTAGGCGAATAGCTGATGAACATTCTTGCACTTTCCAATGTCATTCTTACGCTATTGATGACCGCTGGCGGCGAATCATGAATAGTCATTCAAAATATATATTGGGGTATTTAGCCTAGCAAAGATCTAGACTTAGTTCGGCTAGGATAGCATTGTAAGTCCGTTGCCGCTTATATTTTCAGGTAGCCTTTGAGGCTACCTGAAAACATTTCGGCTAGTGGTTGCAGCCGCAGTTGTGGCCGTGCTCGTGCCCGTGGTGTTCGTGTTCGGGCTGGCTCTCGCCGCCGTGTTCGTTTTGGAAGAATTGGTGCGCTTGGCGGGCGGCTTGGCTGCCGAGGTCTTCGATCATGAGGGAGACGTATTCGGGGAAGAGGTAGCGGCCACCGAGTTTGGCGCGGGCGGCGTCGGTTTCGGGATCGAGGCTGGGGATGGGGGTGGAGAGGTCTACTTGGCCGTCCCATTTGATGGTGAAGCGTTTGTCGGCAAAGCGGATGGGGATGAGCTCGGCTTCTTTGTGGCGGTGCATCAGGCACATGGCTTGACGGCTGAATACGTCGTAGAGCCAGGCGTCGCCTTGGTCGGTGTTGAACAGGAGGTAGGCGCTGGGGGTGGCGGTTTCAAAGCCGGTGGCGGTTACGTAGTCTTGGCCGGCACGGGTGTGCTCGACTACGGTGTGGCATTCTTCGGTGAGCGGGGTGCGGCCGAAGCGTTCGCCGGCCTGGTGGCAGATTTCGGCGTGGCGCCAGCTTTGGTATTTGGCTTCTTGGGCGGCGCGGTTGAGCAGCTCGGCGATTTTGCCGCCTTGTTTGTTTTGGCGTTTTTTTGCCTGCTGGCGGAGATGTTCGAGGGTGTCGGCGGTGGTGTGGATGTATTTCATGCAGGGTCTCTTTTTAATTTGATGTGAGGCTACCTGAAAATGTTTCAGGTAGCCTTTCGGGTTTATTGGGCTGTGCCGGAGGCTTCGCTGGCGGCCGGGGTTGCGGAGGCGTCGGCGGGGTTTTTCAGCCAGGCGGCGGTGTCTTTGGCGAGGGTGTCGGTTACGCGTTCGAGCACGGAGCAGGAGCTTTTAAACATGCCGCCCATGCCGCCGAGGGAGCGGCGGGAAAGCTCGGTGGTGGCAGTTTGCTGGCCGTTTTCGTAGCGGGTGAGGCGGATGTGTATGGATTTGTAGTGGCCGGTGAAGGCGCTGCCGTAGCTGCGGGCGTCGGTAATCTGCACTTCGAGGCGGTTGGGCTGCCCGGCGAGGCTGTCGGCGCCGGTAGCCTGCAGTTCGATGCCGCCGGCTTTGGCTTGCTCGATGATTTTGCGGCTGAAGTTTGCGCCTAAATCGGTGCATTCTTGGCGGATGCGGTCGGCCACTTTGGCTTCGGGGGCGTAGGGGATGGTGTCGGCGATAAAGCTTTGGGCGTAGGTTTGGCCGGCGATGAGGAGGGCGGCGATAGCGGTGAGGCGGCGGAGCATAGGGCGTCCTTGTGGTGGTTGAACGGTGGAGTAAGGAGTTTTAAATTTTCAGGTAGCCTTTGTGGGAAAGGCTACCTGAAAAATCTGCGCTGCTTTATGCATCAATATTTTGTGCAATCAGGGCGTTGGTTTCGATGAACTCGCGGCGGGGTTCGACTTCGTCGCCCATGAGGGTAACGAATACTTTGTCGGCGGCGATGGCATCTTCGATGCGCACTTTCAGGAGGCGGCGCACTTCCGGGTCCATGGTGGTTTCCCACAGCTGTTCGGCGTTCATCTCGCCCAGCCCTTTGTAGCGCTGGATGGCCATGCCTTTTTGCGCACCGGCGAGCAGGATGTCGATGGACTGCTCGAAGCTGTTTACGGTTTGCGGCTCGGCTTCGCCTTTGTGGAGCAGGGCGCCGGGCTCAACCAGGCCTTGGAGCTGTTCGGCGGTGCGGCTGATGGTTTGGTAGGCTTTGCTGTCGATGAATTTCTGGTCGAGATAGGAAACCATCACGTTGCCGTGCAGCTGGCGGGTGATTTTGATGAAATGGCCGCCTTCGTGGCCGTCGAGTCGCTCCAGCGCCACTTCTTCTTTGGCCAGCAGGGAGGAGAGGGCGGCAATGGCGGTATCAGTGCTTTCGGCGCTTTCGAGCGAAATGGGGGCGGTGTCAAGCAGGGCGCGCAGCACGAGGCCGTCGATGATGCGGCTTTCCTGTTCGATGGTGCTGCGGGCGCGGAGGAACTGCTTGGCGGCGCGTTCCAGCTCGGCGCCTTCCAGCGTGCGGCCGCCGGAAACGATTTTGGCTTTGTCTACAGCGAGGCCGAGCAGGAATTCGTCTTTTTCCGTGTCGTCTTTCAGGTAGCGTTCCTGCTTGCCGTATTTGGCTTTATACAGCGGGGGTTGGGCGATGTAGATGTAGCCGCGCTCCACCAGTTCGGGCATTTGGCGGTAGAAGAAGGTTAGGAGTAGGGTGCGGATATGGGCGCCGTCCACGTCGGCATCGGTCATAATGATGATACGGTGGTAGCGCAGTTTTTCCAGATTGAATTCTTCTTTGCCGATGGAGGTGCCCAGCGCGGTAATCAGGGTGGCCACTTCTTGACTGGCGAGCATTTTCTCGAAGCGGGCTTTTTCCACGTTGAGGATTTTGCCCTTCAGCGGCAGGATAGCTTGGAATTTGCGGTCGCGGCCTTGTTTGGCGGAGCCGCCGGCGGAATCGCCCTCCACCAGATAAAGCTCGGATAAGGCAGGGTCTTTTTCTTGGCAGTCGGCCAGTTTGCCCGGCAGGCCAAGGCCGTCCATCACGCCTTTGCGGCGGGTGATTTCGCGCGCTTTGCGGGCAGCTTCGCGGGCGCGGGCGGCATCTACGATTTTGCTGCAAATGATTTTGGCGTCTTGCGGATTTTCTTCCAAGAATTCGTGCAGCGCCTGGCTGAGCACTTCGTTCACCACGGGGGCGATTTCGCTGGAAACCAGTTTGTCTTTGGTTTGGGAGGAGAATTTCGGGTCGGGCAGTTTCACGGAAAGCACGCACACCAAGCCTTCGCGCATATCGTCGCCGCTGGTATCCACCTTGGCTTTCTTAGCGATTTCGTTGGCTTCGATATATTGGTTGATGGTGCGTGTCATGGCGGTGCGTAGGGCGGTGAGGTGGGTACCGCCGTCGCGCTGCGGGATGTTGTTGGTGAAACATTGCACGGATTCTTGGTAGCTGTCGTTCCACTGCATGGCGCATTCTACGGCCATGCCGTCTCTTTCGCCGAGGGTGTAGAAGATTTTGTCGTGCAAGGGTTTTTTGCCGCCGGTGGTGTAGCGGACAAAGCCGGCCACGCCGCCGGATTCGGCGAAGTTTTCGTGTTTACTGTCGCGTTTGTCGAACAGTTCGATTTTCACGCCGTTGTTCAGAAAGGACAATTCACGGATACGCTTGGCCAAGGTTTCAAATTTATATTGCACCTCGCCGAAGGTTTCTTCGCTGGCCATGAATTGCACGCGCGTACCGTGTTTGTCGGCCGGGCAATCGGCCACGGCTTTGAGCGGGGCAACGGTTTCGCCACGGCGGAATTCGACAAAATGCTCTTTGCCTTCGCGCCAGATGGTGAGTTTCAGCCAGTCGGACAGGGCGTTTACTACGGATACGCCCACGCCGTGCAGACCGCCGGAGACTTTGTAGCTGTTGTTGTCGAACTTGCCGCCCGCGTGCAGGATGGTCATGATCACTTCGGCAGCGGAGCGACCTTCTTTGGGGTGGATGCCGGTGGGGATGCCGCGCCCGTTGTCTTCGATGGTGATGGATTCGTCGGCGTTGATGGACACGGTGATGCTGTCGCAATGGCCGGCCAGTGCTTCATCGATTGCGTTGTCGAGCACTTCGAACACCATGTGGTGCAGGCCGGAGCCGTCCTGCGTATCGCCGATATACATGCCGGGGCGTTTACGCACGGCCTCCAAACCTTCGAGGACTTGGATACTGTCTGCGCCGTATTCTTGCTGGGTTTGTTCTGTCATGGTTGTTTTGCTGTGATGAGAATGAGTTTGAGGCTACCTGAAATAGTGTTTGCTACAAGTAGGTTTGATTTATCAGGGTAGGTTTTCTAGTTTTTTAGCGTGTTAGATTGTTTCTTCACGCTGCGTGGAGTGCTTCTTCATAAGTGGGCGGTTTGCCCCGATAGAGAATCAGTATTTCCGGCTGTTTCATTGTGTTTTTAGGGTTAATCCACTCTAAGGTATTGATCAGGATATACCATTCAACTAGGGATAAGCCGCCTTCCAGTGTTTCGCATACATCAAAATACAGGCAGGGACGGTTTGGTTGGTTATCGCTTTCAGACGTTATCAGTTTGTGCGTGGACCAGTTTTGTTGTTCAAAAATGCCTTGGTCTGCGGCTTTGCCTGCTGCAGCTATTAGAGCGGTCATCCATTGGAAGCCGTCCGCAATAATCAGGTGGCTGTTGCTGAACATGCCGTGATGTTCCACCACGGTGTTGTTGTAACGGATAGTGATGTGGTTAAAGCGGATTTCTATTGTAATCATTTTCTATGGTAATCATACAGATGTGTGCTGAGACTCAGGGTTTCAGGTTACTTGAAACCCAACGTGTAATTATAACACATTACCTAAGTCGTTTTGGTCTGAGAAAGAACAGGCTTCCGCTTAGGAAGCCTGGTTTCATTACATTAAAGCAGATAATTTCAGGCAGCCTATTCTGCCTTTTCGCGGCGCATGGTTTGGATACCGTGATACAGCATCACGATGATGCTCGCCCAAATCAGGCTGTGGCTCACCATGGCCACCCAATCTAAATGCTCGCCCAGCACAAACACCGAAAGCAGAAACAGCAGCGCCGGCTCCAGATAGCTCAGCATGCCGAACAGCACCACCGGCAAAAGCTCGTTGGCTGTGAGGTTGACCTGCATTGATACCGCGCCGTTGAGCCCCAAGAGTACGGCAAATAAAAGCAGAATCGGCTTGGCCTCGATCATGGCCGGGCTGGGTGAATACATCACCAGATACCAAATAACGAAAGGCAGCGCCAAAATCAAATCCAGCAAGAGTCCGAGTAGCGGCGGTACGCCTTGCCAGCGGCGCATGATGTAATAAATCGGGAAGGTGGCGAACACGGCAATGGTTACCCAAGAAAATGTGCCGCTGTTCCAGATTTCCAGCGCCACCGCCGCCGAAGCCAGCAGCACGGCAACCAGCTGCAGCCGATCGAGCCGCTCGCGGAACACCATCACCCCGCCCAGCATCATCGCAAGCGGAAACAGGAAGTAGCCCATCGATACGTCCACGCCCTTGCCGTTTACCGGCGCCCACATATAAAGCCAAATCTGCCCGATCATAATCGGCGCGGGCAGTAGCACCAACGCCCAGCGGCGCACATTGCCGCCGATTTCGTGCAGGAATTTGGCCGCATCGTGTTTGGCCGAAGTGAGCAGCATAATAGAGAGCGCACAGGCAAACGTGCCCACGATACGCCAGGCAAACACATCCGTGCCGCTCATCGGCCGCATCCACGGGCCAAACATAAACAGCGAGCCGAACAGAATATTGGAGACCACGGCCGCAATAATCCCCTTGGCCATTCTCGACATATACAGCCTTTCGGAATTAAAGATAGTTAACATTATAAACGTCTTCTCGCTGCTTGGCACGTTTTGGCAGTTCTTGCCCAAATAGCCGTGGGGAAAGAGAAACATGGCAATGATTTGCCTATTTGTTCCGTGGGCAAAGGCTACCTGAAAAATTCCGGCGGTGGTTTGTGTGAAGTTGGGTTAATTAAGATAGAAAGGATTTGAGGTTGCTTGATTAAGACGATTTTTCAGGTAGCCTTCTGCGCACTCAAAGGCTACCTGAAAAATATCGCGGCGCTTCAGGCAGCCTCTCTTGTTGATTAAACATTGCCCAGTTTGTCTTTCTCTTGTACTCTGCTGCCTCCCTGCAATCTTGTTTTAAGGAAGCTGAGATGTCTGTTTATGCTAAAGCCCTTTTGCCGCTGCTGTTGGCTGCCTTGTGTGCCTGCCGTGTGGATGTGGGCCACTATGATGGCGAGGCTGCCAGCCAGGCCGCTGCCGCTGCGCCTGTTTTGCAAAGCGTGGAAGTGGGCAAGACCACAGTGGATCAGATACGGGCGTTGTATCCCGATGCGGTGAAGATGGAAGACGGTGTGATCATTTTCGGCAACCGGAGGCTTGGTAGTGAATCCGGTGCGGTGGAAGTGTATCAGAGCAATGTTCAGAACGGCTTTCCGTTGCGCATATTTTCGTTTGATGGCGAGAGCAAGCTGCTGCAAATGATGATTTTGGCGCGCACGGATAATGAAGTGGCGCCCTTGGTGAAAGATTTGGAAGCCGCCGGGTTTGCACCCTATCCGCACCTGAGCGTGGAAGAATTTACCGTGCTCAACAGCGGCATGTTCGTTACGGCCGAAGAGCGGGAAAAGTTTTTGGCCGAAAACGGTATACAGCAGTTTAAGCGCGGCAACCTGCTGGCTTTTGTGATGACTAAGGGTGTCAACAATGGCAAGGCCGGAATCTTTATCATGAACCTCGCCTACGAGCCGGAACACCGCGCCAAATGGCAGCGGCAGGAGGCCGCCAAACAGCAGGCGGGGCAGCAATAGCCTATCAGGTTTCAGCTGGTTTTTTCAGGTAGCCTTCGCACTACAAAGAGGCTACCTGAAAAATAGTGACTGTATTTTTGCTTACCAAAACTAGGCCTTGGCTTTATTAAAAACATCTATCCACTTTATTGAGTTAAAGCTCACGTTTCCCGGTAGCCTAAATTAGATAAAACGTCTAAACTTCCCGCTTTATTCACTTCAACCCTGAATTTTGCTATGCCCGAATTACCAGAAGTTGAAACTACCCGACGGGGTATCCAGCCCTATATGCAGGGCAAAACCGTGGCCGAAGTGGTGGTGCGCCAGCCGAAATTGCGTTGGCCGGTGTCGCCTGATTTAGCGCAGCAGCTTGCCAGCAGCCATATTGTGTATATTCATCGCCGTGCCAAGTATTTACTATTTGAGTTTCCTCATGGCGTGATGCTGCTGCATTTGGGTATGTCGGGCAGTCTGCGCGTATACCCCAATGACAGTGCACCACCGCCGGGAAAGCACGACCATATCGATATCATTACTGTTGACCAAACTGTGTTGCGCCTGCGCGATCCGCGCCGCTTTGGTTCGGTGCTGTGGTTTACGGGTGCGGCCGAGCAGCATCCGCTGTTGCAGCATCTGGGCCCTGAGCCACTACAAGAAGAGTTCACTTCAGGCTACCTGAAAAATGCGCTTTCACGCCGCAAAAGCGCCATCAAAACTGCGTTGATGGATAATAAAGTTGTGGTGGGCGTGGGCAATATTTATGCTAACGAAGCACTGTTTGCCGCCGGCATCCTGCCTACCCGCCGCGCCGACCGCGTGTCTGCCGAAGAGTGCCGCCGTTTAGTGGTGGAAATCCGTAACGTGCTGCACTGTGCCATAGAAGTTGGCGGCAGCAGCTTGCGCGATTTTGTGCACAGCGACGGGCAAAGCGGCTATTTTCAGCAGCAATATCATGTATATGGCCGCGAGGGAGAACCTTGCCACCATTGTGGTACGCCGATTGCACGGCAGATTGTCGGCCAGCGCAGCAGCTTTTACTGCCCGAAATGCCAGCGTTGAAGCCGTTCAGGCAGCCTTCTCAATCTAATAATTAAACCAACACAAATGAGCACGCAATCCACTTCAATCTTTACCCGCCTGTTCCGCATCCTGCACCTACTATTTTGGTTCTTCCGCGCTGGCTACCGCCTGTTCCGACTGAGTGAATACAACCAGCATAGCAAAGACGTGATGCAGGATTTGGCGAGCAGTATGTTGAAAGTGTTGCATATCCGAATCGAAGCCAATCCGAACAACCCGCCGTTTCCGCCCGTGTTTCTCGGGGCGGCGAATCATGTGTCCTGGCTCGATCCGATGATTCTGATGGCCATGTATCCCACCGTGTTTATCGCCAAGCGCGAAATCCGGTCCTGGCCGGTGTTGGGTGCGGTGGTGGCGCGTACCGGTGCGGTGTTTATCAATCGTAACAGCCGCAACGATGTGGCGCCGGTAAACGAAGCTATTGTGCGCTCGATGAGTGCGGGACACAGCGTGTCGTTCTTCCCTGAATCCAAAGCCTCAGATGGGATGGCGTTGCTGCCGTTTAAAGCCGCACTGTTCCAATCCGCACTGGACAGTGGCCTGCCTGTGGTGGCCGTGGCGCTGCGCTATTGTGACAGCGTAGGCCGTCGTAGCACCGCTCCCGCCTATGCCGGCAATACCAGCCTCCTCACCGCGCTGTGGCGCATCGTATCCATGCCCGAAATCATCGTCCGTGCCGATTGCTCCGAGCCGCTGACTCTAAACGCAGAGGAAGCCGCTGATGCTTCCGCCCGCTTTTTGCTCAAAGATAAGGCGGAAGCTTTTGTTGGCGCGATTGTAAACGGTGAGGATAAGGGCTGATTGCTATTGCAGGAATGAAAAGAGGCTACCTGAAAAGTTTCAGGTAGCCTTTATTAATAACTGGGAGGCTGTTGTTTTTTTGTGAATGATATATTTGTGTACTAGATGCACCGTTTTATTCTCAAGCCCACCTTGGCAAGTATTTCAGCTTGAAGCCCGTCAGTGGTGGATTTTTGTCTGTTTGTAGCTTGCTATGTTGGTGGTAGAGCCATCATGCTAAAAAATAGATGGCAAGTTTTCAGGTAGCCTCTGCCTATATGGCGAATAGTTTTTTACATTCACTATATTGATAGTATTGAGTATAATGCGCGGTTTCTTGCCATGTATCAACCTAGCTGTGTAGATTTTAATAGAATGCACAGTGGAGTAAGGCATTTAGTTTTTTGGTTTTGCAACAATCCGCGAAACCCGCAACAGATAAGGAATACCACAATGAACAAAACCTACAAGACTGTTTACAACGCTGTGAGCGGCACTTGGGCAGCTGTTTCTGAGCTGGCTAAATCACAGGGCAAAAACACCACGCGCGCCGCTGCCGCTTTGGTGCTGCTGGCGGTAGCCCCAGCTTGGGGTGCACAAAATACTGGTACAACCACTTCTGGTGGTACTGTTGTGCCCGCTGGTACGGACTATAAAACTTGCTATTACGATGACAACAGTAAAAACGTGGTCTGTGGTGATGCCACCACGACGGCTGCCGATGTTGTAGACAGCAAGCCCGGTAAATCTGTTGCTATTGGTATGTCTTCTACGGCTGCCGGTGAGAGCAATGTGGCTTTGGGTTCGAGTGCGTCAGCTTCCAGCACCTCCGGTTTGGCAATTGGTTCAAACAGCAAAGCGCACCATAATCAAACTGTGGCCATTGGTGAGCGTGCCAGTGCGCTGGGTGAGGCGGATATCGCCATCGGCAAAGCGGCGGGTGAAAACGCAACCAGCACAGGGCGCAATATTGCCGTGGGTGAGGGTGCGGTGAAAGACGCGGTGGTGGCCAATAATGTGATCGGTATCGGTACCGGCGCAGCGCAGAAAATTGACGGTCAGCACGTTATTGCCATCGGTACGGATGCCAACCAAGGTGTGTCCGGTGTGAAGCAAGTGGTGGCCATCGGCTATAAAAGCTCTGCTGTAACATCGCAATCGGTTGCCGTCGGCACAGCGGCTTCTGCTAAAAACATTGGTGCTTTGGCGTTGGGCAATAGCAGCAATGCTGTTACTGAGAGTTCCGTAGCAGTGGGTCGCTTCTCCCAAGCTTCCGGCGCAAACTCGATTGCTGTTGGCGGCGGCCGCAGCGCTGCACAGTCGGCACAGGCCGGCGGTAATTATTCCATCGCTGTCGGCGCGGGTACAGCAGCAACACACGCACAATCGATTGCCATGGGCTGGAATGCTGGTGCGAAATCTATCGGTACTGTGGCAGTAGGTGATACGGCGCAGGCTTCAAAATTGTATGCGATTGCCATCGGTAACAAAGCAGAGGCATCGGGTGAGAAATCTGTTGTGATCGGCTCGAATGAAACGGCCACCAATATTGCCAAAGCCACCGGCAGGCAGTCTGTGGCCATCGGCTGGACGGCTCAGGCAACAGGTTTTACCCAAGCGGTGGCCATCGGCCCGGATGCACAGGCATTGGGCGGGCAATCCACTTCCATCGGTAACAACACCCGAGCCAATGGCAATTCCTCCATCGCTATCGGCAGCGATGATTGGGATTTAGCCAAAGCCCAAGTGGACGCGGATTACCAACGCCTGACCGGCACGTCAATGAGCACCGGTTATCAAAGCACAGAAGCGGCTGAGGCCGCGATTGCCGTGGGTGTGAAAGCCCAAGCCACAGGCGCGCTTTCCACTGCTTTCGGCCCGGGGGCACGAGCCACTGAAGTCGGTGCAACAGCAGTTGGCGTGGGTGCCGAAGCTGACAAAGAAAAAGCAGTGGCTATCGGCGCAGGTTCGCGCACAAGCACTGTTGCAACACCAGTGACTAGCGCTACCGTGAACGGCGTGACCTACAGCGGTTTTGCCGGTGCCACCAAGATTACAGATGGTTCTCAGGTTTCCATCGGTACGAAAGACTACGAGCGCCAAATCAAACACGTTGCCCCAGGTGAAATTTCAGCCACCTCCACCGACGCCATCAACGGAAGCCAGCTCTACCAGGTTGCCGCCCAACGCGCTGGGGCAAATCCACAATGAAGTGCGGCACGACTTGCTGGCGTCTGACGCCAAGCAGCTGGCGGCCACGCTGACCCGGCAGCTGATTGCGCCGCTGCTGTATCTCAACAAGGGCATCACCGACCCCAATAACATCCCCTATTTTGAGTTTGACACCCGCCAGCCGGAAGACATGAAGCTGTATGCCGAGGCGCTGCCCGAATTGGTGCAGCTCGGCATGAAAATCCCGCTGGAATGGGCGCACGAAAAGCTGGCCATCCCGCAGGCGGCAGACGACCAAGACATGTTGGCTATGCGTGGCGCCCAGCCGGAACTGCGGCAGGCGCAGGCCAGCCGCTACCGGCAGGTAGCCTTGTCGCGGCAGGGCGAAATCATCTATCCCGACCAGCTGGCGTTGGACGACGGTATTGCAGGCTACCTGAAAAATACCGAGCTGCCCGCACTGCTCGAACCGCTGATTAAGCAACTCGGCCAAGCCATCGCCGAAGGCGGCAGCTACGAGGATGCGGCGGCACGCCTGCTGGCGGCCTACCCGCAATTGGACACCGCACAGCTGCAAGAGGCGCTGGGGCGTGTGCTGTTTGTGGCGGACTTATGGGGGCAGATCGGTGGGCGCTAATCAAGTGGATTTGGCCTATGCCTTCGGCCTGCCGCCGGAGCGTGCCATCCGTTATTTTGAGACTTTGGGCTACACAGTACCGACCGATTGGCCGCAGCGGATGCAACAAGCAGCGGTCAAGGCGCAGACCATCGCCGGCATCTATCGGCAGGATGTGGTGGCCGACATCCACCGCGCGCTGGGCGAATCGGCGGCCAAGGGCACGCCGTTTGCCAAATTTAGGGATGCGGTGGAGCGGCAGCTGACGGCCAAGGGGCTGCATCTGGATCAGGCAGGCGATATGGTGGACGCCGCCACCGGCGAGTTGCTGGGAAATGGCAGGGTGCCGGAGTCGGTACGCGCTTTCTAAACGGCTGTGCCGAAATGTGGCTGCGTGGAGAAAACCGCTATCGCCGCCCGCTGCGCACTCTAATCAACACCTCTCATCCCGGCTTGGCCGCCGCCCTGCGCCGCAATCCACAATGGACGCAGGTATCGGCTGCCCTATACGGTGCCGACAAACTGCGCTGCCGCGACAGTCTGCGCCGCTCCGCCTTAAAACACGGGAAGGATACCGGTAAAGCCCGCAGTGCCACCGGCTACGGCGGTCATTTCCGCGCCGTGCAAGGCTTCCGCTATTTAGGCAACGGGCAGGAGGAATAGCGTAGCCCGGCCGCCATTGGACATAGCATGAAAATCCCCGTTTAACAGACCATTAAACGGGGATAAATTTGTGCAAAAGCTGATACAATTTGCTACGCTGCGGCGGTGCAAAAGCTAATGCCAATTCAGGCAAAAGCTGCCGCCGCCTTACAGTTTCGCCAAAATGTAAATGCTCTTCTTCGTTTACCCACGAGAGTGTTTCGGCTTGGATTTGCTCTCTGTCTGCTTCAGGCAGATAAAAGAGGACATCGCGCCGATAGGCTGTTTCGTCTTGCCACCAGTCCGGCAGTTTCTCCGCTTCTTGTTGCAGAATATCGGCGCGGATTAGGGCAAACGGCAGGGGAAAGTCGTAGGTGCCGTTGAAATGGTTCGTCAGTAGTTCTCTAATTTTCTGTTCCGGCGCTTGGCTGTTGAAGAAAAGATTGCCGCTGTTGATATAGGAAACGGGATGCTCAAAACCCATTTTGGCTAAACTTTTCTTTAAATTAGCCATCACAACCTTATTGTTCTTGCCGACATTGATGCCTCGCAGTAAAAGCACATAGCGCATTTTTATTTCCTTTTGATTAATATAAGGCTACCTGAAAACCATTTTTCAGGTAGCCTTTTTGTTCTCAAAGCTATGATATCAAACATCTCCCTCTGCCGGTTTAGCCTTGCGCCGACCAAAGTAGAGGAAGCAGATCAGGCCGCAGGCGATCATGGGGAGGCTGAGCCACTGGCCCATGGAGAAGTTTAAATAGAGCAGGCCGAGGAATTCGTCGGGCTCGCGGGCGAATTCGGCGATAAAGCGGGCGGTGCCGTAGCCGAGCAGGAACAGGCTCACTACCTGGCCGGTGGGGCGTGGTTTTTTGGAAAACCACCACAGCAGCACAAACAGCAAAATGCCTTCCAGGGCAAATTGGTAGAGCTGGGAGGGATGGCGCGGCAGCATGCCGTATTGCTGGAAAATCGCCCCCCACAGCTGCGGCTGCTCGGTGGCCAGTTTTAAGTCTTCGCTATGTGCTTGGGGAAAGCCCATGGCCCAGAAGGCATCCGGCCGGGTGACGCGCCCCCAGAGCTCGCCGTTCACAAAGTTGCCGCCCAGGCGTACGGCAGCAAAGCCTAATGGCGTGAGCGGAGCGATGGAGTCGGCCAGCTTGAGCGGATTGATTTTATGTTTGTAGGCAAATAGGAGGCCGGCGGTTACCACGCCGAGGAAGCCGCCGTGAAACGACATGCCGCCCTGCCATACTTTGAAAATTTCCAGCGGATTGGCAAAATAGTAGGCGTGCTGATAAAACAGCACATAGCCAAGCCGCCCGCCCACAATCACGCCGATGATGCCCCAGGTGAGGAAGTCGTCCAGCGTTTGCGTGGTGAACACGCTGTTGCCTTGGCGGATGCGCCGCCGCCCGAGCCACATAAACAGGGCGAAGCCGACGAGGTAGCTGACGGCATACCAGCGGATGGCGAGCGGGCCGAGCTTGAGCATAACGGGATTGAAAGCGGGATGGATCAACATAGGGAAAATGCGGCTGAAACAAAAGGGCGCATTATAGCGCATCTGGCTATCGGCCGATAACGGGCAGAGGCGTAAATAAAACCCGGTTTGGGTTGGATTTTGCCGGGTTGTGTTGCGGTTTTGTTGGGAAGGATGGGTTTCAGGTAGCCTGGGTGGAGGGGAGGTTACCTGAAAAGAGCGATTCAAACCAAGCTGTCTGCCGGAAACACAAGCATCTTGCCGTATGGCATGGCTATGCTGATTTTCAGGTAGCCTATTCCGGGAAGGCTACCTGAAAGTTGAAGCGCGGCTTTAACTTGCGGCGGGGATTGGGTATGATAGCCCGCTTTGAAAGCGTCGGTGGAGGCTGTGATGGCTGTATTGAAATTTACCAAAATGCACGGTTTGGGTAACGATTTTATGGTTATCGACGGCATCAGCCAGCATTTTGATCCGGCGGCAGCGCCGATTGCCGAATGGGCAGACCGCCACCGGGGCATTGGTTTCGACCAGCTGTTGCTGGTGGAGGTGCCGCCGCTGCCCGAAGCCGAGTTTGGCTACCGCATTTTCAATGCAGACGGCAGCGAGGTAGAGCAGTGCGGCAACGGTGCGCGCTGTTTTGCCCGTTTTGTGCACGAAAAAGGCCTGAGCCGAAACCGACGCATCAGGGTGGCTACGGCCAAAGGGCTGATTGTGTTGAATTTACAGGAAAACGGCCTGGTTACGGTGGATATGGGCGAGCCGCGTTTGGCGGCGGCGGATATTCCGTTTGCGCCCGCGCCGGGCGAGGCTGCCGATGCCTTGTGGCACGAGATTGGTTTGGATGGCGCAAGCGCACGTTTTTCCTGTGTGAATATGGGCAATCCGCATGCTGTCCTGGTGGTGGACGATGTGCACTATGCGCCGGTAGCCGAATGGGGCGCGCGCCTGGAGCGGCATCCGCAGTTTCCCGAGCGGGTGAACGTGGGCTTTATGCAGGTGCTGGATGCGCACCATATCCGGCTGCGTGTGTTTGAGCGCGGCACGGGTGAAACCCAGGCCTGCGGCACGGGCGCGTGCGCGGCGGCGGTGGCTGGTATGCGAGCCGGGCTTCTGGCGCGGCAGGGCGCGGTGTGCGTGAGCCTGCCGGGCGGTGATTTGCAGATTGAGTGGGCGGCGGATAACCATGTGTTGATGTCAGGGTCGGCGGCCACGGTGTTTGAAGGAACGGTAACTTACTGATGAACGAAAAGAAAATATTGGCTTATTTGCAGGAGCACCCGGAATTTCTGTTGAACCATGCCGCCGATTTGGGCGTGCGTCCGGCAGAGGGGCGGGTGCAGTCGTTTGCGCAGGCGCAATGGCTGGCGCAGCAGAAAAAGGCGGCCAAAATGGCCGGGCAGTTGGCACAAATCATGCAGGATGCCGATAGCAACCATCAAACGCTTGGTCGGATGCTCGGCTTCGTGCGCCGCTTGCTGGCTGCCAATACGCTGTTGCAGGTGTTGCGTGCGGCGGAGGCAGGCTGGCAGGAAGATTTTGCGTTGCCGTCCGGTCGGGTGTGGCTGCTGGCCGAGCCGCCGAAAAAAGGCGCGGTTTCCGGCGCCTACAGGCTACCTGAAAACCATGCCGCCCATGCTGCCTTGTCTGCCCTGAAAGAACCGCTGTGCGGCAACCGCATCGCGCCGGCGCTGATGAAGGCGCTGCCGCAAGAGGGCAGGGGGCTGGAGAGCTTCTTGCTGCTGCCCTTGCGCGTGAACGGACAAACCGTGGCGTCGATGGTGGCGGGCGATGCGGATGAAACGCGCTTTACGCCGGATTTGCCGCTGGATTGGATGCGCGAGCTGGCTGCCTGTGCCGCAGCGGCGCTGGCCAGAGCCGGCGGGTGGTGATGATGGCTTGGCAAAGCCCGACTTTGTGGGCGCTATCGGTGTATATCGCCGTGTTTCTGACTTTGGCGTTCCAGCGGCAGCAGTTTTCCTGGCTGTGGGGCAGTGTGATGCTGTGGCTGGGCTTCGGCATCCTCAGCGCGCGGATTATGCCCGGCGTACTGGGGATTACCCATGTGGCCAACCTCTATCCGGTATACGGTTATTTTGCGCTGGGTAGCCTGTTCCTGTTTGCCAACGGCTGGCGTTACGATGCGCGGCAGATGGGCTGGCGGCTGGACGGCGGCGGGATATTTCTGGCCTATTTCGCCGTGGCCGGCGCGGTGCAGCACATAACGTTTTTGTTTTTGCTGCTGCTGGCGGGCTGGCAGTATCCGCAAGGGATGTCTGCCCCGCTGCTCACCGGCCTTGCCACGCTGTATTTCCTTAAACCGCTGCTGTGGATCGCCGGACAGGCGCTGCTGATGCTGCTGATGTGGCTGCACCGGCGTTATTTGAGCCGAGACGACGTGCTGCTGTTCAGCCCCTTGCAGCTTCAGGGCGTGTTGCTGATCAGTTTGCTTTTTCAGGTAGCCTGTTTGTTGGCGAGTGAAAAACTCCTGCTGATTGCCCTGTTGCGCGCGCTTTGGATGCTGTTTTATGGGTAGGGATTGAATTAGTCTAAAGTTTGTCCAAAGTGCTGCTGAGAGCTCAGATAAAAGAAATCGCAAATACGCATAGCAAAGGCGCACGGGTTAAATCCATCAGCAGCCGTGTGTGGCGCGAAGCGTTGGAGAAAGCGGGGATAACGGATTTCCGCTGGCACGACCTGCGGCACACATGGGCAAGCTGGCTCGTCCAGCAGGGGACACCCTTAGCAGCCCTAAAAGGAATGGGCGGTTGGGAAAGTGTCGAAATGGTGCAGAGGTATGCCCACCTCGCCCCGGAACACTTATCACAACACGCCCGATTGATTGATTCCGGTATTGCCCCCGGAATCGGTTTACTCCAAAGTTTTGTCAAAGTCTCAAGCGCGCAAACCTTGGAGGGTAAAATAATCTAACCTAAATTACTGATTAGTTTTGATTATTTTGGTGGGTCGTGAGCGGCTCGAACGCTCGACCAACGGATTAAGAGTCCGCTGCTCTACCAACTGAGCTAACGACCCATGTAATGTTGTGTATTGTAAAAATGCTTTAACAGACTGTCAAGCATGGTTGGCATGGCGGGAGAGGAAAGGCTACCTGAAAATTGAAAAATGGTTTTCAGGTAGCCTTTTATTGTGCGAGTAATGCGCCCTGCTTACCTAAGCCACCAGCCAAGCATTTTTGTGCTGATACATCAGATAGTCGGCGATTTTCCCGTCTTCGTATGCCAGGCGGGGTTTTTGATCAGGGGTGCTCGGGATGCGTTTGTCTTGGCGTACGAATTCCAATAAATGGGTTTGGCCGTCTTTTTGCAGCTGCAGGGTGCAGCGGTGCTCGGCGAGGGAGCAATCGGTGATTTCGCAGCCGATGAGCAGGGGTGAGAGTTCGTCCCATTCGGCTCCGTTCAAATTGCCAACCCAACTGCGTGTAGCGGAGTTGCCATATGGGGGCATTTTTACTGCGCGGTTGTCCAGCAGCGTGCTGTATCCCGCGTGCCATGCGGTGTAAACCAAGTATTCATCTGTGTCCAGTAGCAGGCCGAAAAAGCCGGAGCCGCCCATGCCGTAAGTGCCTAGATGGGTGCAGAAGCCAACAATTTTGCGCCCGATAGGGGATTTGGCCACCAAATATTCGGGGCGGCTAAATAGCAGCACATCACGGCCGAAGCGCATGAAACCGTAAACCATAGAGGCACGGTTGGCCTCGCGGCGCGACAGGCCGACGGCGTAATGCGGCAGCCAGCCTTGCTCGTACCATTGCGGCACTTCTGCTTTGGGCACCATCATGCAATAGTTTTCTACATTGCCCTGTTGCAGGTCTAAATAGGGGTGGCTTGTCATGTGTTTGATTCCTGATCGTTCAAATCCTTGTTTCTTCCTACTATGTTGGCTCGCCTTATCGTACTGGTTGTACTGTCTGTGGCTCGCCGCCCGATATGAAGAAATCATTATTTCGGCTATATGCGCTTTCAGGTAGCCTGAAAAAAGGTGGGCAACGATGCCCACCTTTTTGCTGCGGATAGTTTAATTTCGTTGAAGCTGACGCTTTCAGGTAGCCTCAACCGGCTTAGGCGTAATCCCTCTCTTCACCTCTGCCGTCCACATTCTCTGCGCAGCGGGCGCACAGTGTGGGGTGGGCGGCAACGCTGCCTACGCTGTCCACATAGTGCCAGCAGCGTTCGCATTTGGCCTCGGTGCTGGGGTGGACTTCGGCGGTGAGCGCATCGCCTTTTTGCAGCTCGATTTTGGAAACGAGCATGGCGAAGCGCAGTTCGCTGCCGAGCGCTTTCAGGTAGCCGTATTGCGGTTCGGGCGCGGTGAGGACGACTTCGGCCTGCAATGAGGAACCAACGGTTTTGTCGGCACGCAGCGGCTCGATGGCGGCGGTAACGGCAGCGCGGGCTTCGCGGATGTGTGTCCATTTTTCCACGAGCGCGGCTTCGCCGGCGGCTGGGATGGGCGGGAAGTCGTGCATGGTGTGATAAAGCACGCTGTCTTCTTCGCCGCCGCCGATGATGTCCCATGCTTCTTCGGCGGTGAAGCAGAGGATGGGCGACATCAGGAGCACGAGGCTGCGGGTGATGTGGTAGAGCGCGGTTTGCGCGCTGCGGCGGGCGTGGCCGTCTTTTTTGGTGGTGTAGAGGCGGTCTTTCAGAATATCCAGATAGAACGCGCCGAGGTCTTCGGAGCAGAACTGTACGATGTCCTGCACGGCGAAGTGGAAGGCGTAGCGCGGATAGTGGCTACCTGAAACTTTTTCCTGCAACTGGCTCGCCAGCACGAGGGCGTAGCGGTCGATTTCCACCATGTCGGCCTGCGGTACGGCGTCTTCAATCGGGTTGAAGTCTTTGAGGTTGGCAAACAGGAAGCTGAGCGTGTTGCGGATGCGGCGGTAGCTTTCGGTTACGCGTTTGAGGATTTCTTTAGAAATCGCCAATTCGCCGCTGTAGTCGGTGGCGGCCGCCCACAGGCGCAGGATGTCGGCGCCGAACTCGTTGTAGACTTCCTGCGGGGCAACCACGTTGCCGATGGATTTGGACATTTTGCGCCCGTTCTGGTCGACCACGAAGCCGTGGGTGAGCAGTTGTTTGTAGGGCGCGCGGCCGAGGGTGGCGCAGCCGGTGAGCATGGAGGATTGGAACCAGCCGCGGTGCTGGTCGCTGCCTTCCAGATACAAATCAGCCGGCCAGGCGAGCTCGGGGCGCTGTTTCAGCACGGAGAAGTGGGTGCTGCCTGAATCGAACCACACGTCCATGGTGTCGGGCAGTTTGTCGTATTGTTCGCAGTCTTCGGGCGACAGCAGCTCGGCTTTATCCAGCTCAAACCAGGCGTTGATGCCTTTTTTCTCGATGAGCAGGGCGACTTTTTCCAACAGCGTGGCGGAATCGGGGTGCAGCTCGCCGGTTTCTTTGTGGGCGAAGAAGGTCATCGGCGTACCCCAGAAACGCTGGCGGCTCACCACCCAATCGGGGCGGCCTTCAATCATGGCTTCCAGCCGCGCGCGTCCCCAAGCGGGGAAGAATTCGGTGTCGTCCACGGCTTTGAGGGCTTTGTCGCGCAGGGTTTTGCCGTCTGTGCCGGCTTTGTCCATGCCGATAAACCATTGGCCGGTAGCGCGGTAAATCAGCGGGGTTTTGTGCCGCCAGCAGTGGGCGTAGCTGTGCTCGATTTTGCTGTGAGCGAGCAGGCGGTTGTTTTCCTGCAACCAGGCAATAATCGGCTGGTTGGCTTCCCACACGGTCATGCCTGCCAAGCGCGGGGTATCGGCGGCATAGCGGCCTTGCGCATTCACAGGGTTGATGAGCTCGATGCCGTATTTGTTGCAGACGAAATAGTCTTCCAAACCATGCGCGGGGGCGGTGTGCACGAGGCCGGTACCGGCTTCGGTGGTGACATGGTCGCCATTCAAAATCAGAATATCGCGTTCGATAAAGGGATGTTCGGCTTTCAGGTTTTCCAAATCCGCGCCGGTGCATTCGGCGAGGATGGGGCTACCTGAAAAACCGTGGCGTTCCAACGCGGCTTCGGCCAAATCTTTGGCTAGCACCAGTTTGCCGCGCGGCGTGTCGATGAGTTGGTACACGATGTCGGCGCCGGCAGAAATGGCCTGGCTGGCGGGCAGCGTCCACGGGGTGGTGGTCCAAATCACGGCAAACGCGTCGCCTGAGATTTCAGGCAGCCTGAAAGCCTTGGCCAGCGCGGCGTTGTCTTGGAAGCGGTAGGCCACATCAATTGCAGGCGATACTTTGTCTTTGTATTCCACTTCTGCCTCGGCCAGCGATGAGCCGCAGTCCAGGCAGAACTGCACGGGCTTCGCGCCGCGATACAGGTAGCCTGCTTTATAAATTTCACCCAGCGTGCGCACAGTGTCGGCTTCGGTTTGGTAGTCCATGGTCAGATAGGGATCTTCCCAATCGCCAATTACGCCCAAGCGGATAAAGTCTTTTTTCTGACGCAGAATCTGCTCGCCAGCATATTGGCGGCAGAGCTCGCGGAACTTGCTGGGCGGCATTTCCTTGCCGTGCAGTTTTTCCACCATCACTTCAATCGGCAGGCCGTGGCAGTCCCAGCCCGGCACATAGGGCGCGTCGAAGCCCGCCAGCGTTTTGCTGCGGATGATGATGTCTTTTAAAATTTTATTGACTGCATGACCGATGTGGATGTCGCCGTTGGCATAGGGCGGGCCGTCGTGCAGGATGAATTTGGGGCGGCCGGCGGCAATTTTGCGCAGCTTCTGATAACGTTTTTCGTCCTGCCACTGCTTCACCCACGCCGGTTCGCGCTTGGCCAGATTGCCGCGCATGGGGAAGGGGGATTCGTAGAGGTTTACGGTTTTGGCATAGTCGGTCATGTTGGTCTCGGAATGGTTTGATTACGGCTGTGCGGCGGGCGTGTGCAGCTTGTCTGCCGTGCCGGAATAAGTAAAAAACAAGTTGCCGATTTTATAAGGATTTGGCACAAAAGGCTACCTGAAAAAGCCACGCAGCGGAGTTTCTGCGTGGCTAAAGTTTCAGGTAGCCTTTTTATTGGCCTAGGTAGCGGTTTATTGCTGTGGTTGGGTGCGCTCTTTTTCTTCGGTAACGAAGCCGACTTTGCTCAGGCCGGCGTCGCGTACGGCGCTGAGGGCTTTTTCCACATAGTCGAATTGGGCGTTTTTATCGGCGGCGATGGCAATCACTTGGTCGGGATTGGTTTTGGCCAGCTGTTGCAGCTGGCTTTCCAAAGCCTGCAGGGTAATCGGTTCACCTTCGGCTAAGTGATAGCTGCCGTCGGCAGAAATGGAAATGCGCATCGGGTCTTTGGGCTGGGCGGCGTTTTCCGCCACCTGCTTGGCCGAAGCGGTGGGCAGTTCCAGCGGGATGGAGTGGGTCATCACCGGCATGGTGATCATGAATACAATCAGCAGCACGAGCATCACGTCTACCAGCGGGGTAACGTTAATGTCGGCCATGGGCGAATCGTCGCCGCCGTTCATCGAACCGAAGGCCATACTCTTACTCCTTATTATTCATAATCTTAACGTGCAAATCGTAGGCGTAGGCATCCATATCCTGCACCACTTGCTTATTGCCGAACACGATGAAGTTGTAGGCCAGCACGGCGGGGATGGCGGCAAACAGGCCGACGGCAGTGGCCACCAGAGCTTCGCCGATGGGGCCGGCCACGGTGGCGATGTTTACCTGACCTTGCAGGCTGATGTTTTCCAGCGCGTGGTAAATGCCCCACACCGTGCCGAACAGACCGATAAACGGGGCGGTGGCGCCTACGGAGGCGAGGATGGTTAGGCCGCCGTTGAGGCCGCGTTTGGCAATGTCCATTTTATGGCGGATGTGTTGCACCAGATAGTCGCCCAAGGGAATGCTGGTGAGCTGGCTGGCGGGGTTGGCGCGGTATTGGCGCGCGGCCTGAATGGCAGCTTCGGTGAGGTCGGCCAGCGGGGAGGGGTGGGCTTTGGCCAGGCGCAGCATATCATCGAGCGAGGCTACGGTGGCTACAGACTCAATCGTGCCCCGATTGGCGTGACGCACTTGGTGCAGGCGGAAGCTGCGCATGATGATGATCCACCAGGTGAGGACGCTCATCAGCAACAGCAGCAGAAATACGGTAATCAATACAATGTCGCCTTGGGCGAAAACGTGTCCTAGATTCATGATATTCCTAATATAAGGTAATGAGATTGGGTAATTAGTTTAGTTGGGTTTTTAAGGGGCTTTAAAACGCAAGGTAAAAGTATAGCTCTGGCGCACCGGCTGGCCGTTGCGTTTGGCCGGAACGAAGGTATAGCTCTGGCGCACGGTGTCGGCTGCTGATCTGCCGAACAGCGGATGGGAGGCGGAAACGATTTCCACGCTGGAAGGCTTGCCGTTGGCTTCCACCATCACGCGCAGTTTTACCGTGCCGCTGATGCCTTCTTCTTCCAGTTGCTTCGGATAGGGCGGTTTCGGGTTATTCAGGTAGCCGCCAAGGTGGGTGGGCGCGCTGTCGCCGCCACCTCCTTGGCCGGTACCGGAACCATTACCCGTACCACGCCCGCTGCCGTGGCCGCCGCCTTCGCCGGAGCCGGAACCGGGGCCGCGTCCGCTGCCTTCGCCGGAGCCGACACCGGTGCCTTTGCCGCCACCGCTGCCACCGCCTTCTCCGGCGGAAGGTGTACCTTTCCCGCCACCGCCACCGCCTGCGTTGGCGCTATGGCCTGCGCCCGGGTTGGCAGGGGCAATCGGCCGCTCAGGCTGCGCCTGCGGCTGGGGTTCGGGGCGGGGTTGCGCTTGAGGCTGCGGTTTGGGCTCGGGTTTCGGCTCGGCAGGTTTGGGCTGAACGATATCGGCGGGTTTGTCTTGCCGTTCCACCGGTTTGATTTGCGCGCGCTGTTCCGGCACGGGCTTGGCCGGCTGCGGCTTGGGCTGCTCAGGTTTGGGCGCTTCGGGCGGGGTTTGCTCCGGTGGCCCGGCGGGCGGCTCGTCTTCGGATATGGTGTCGCCACCCGTACCGCCGCCGCCCCCGCCGCCGCCAATCTCGCCGAGATCAACAAAGCTCAGCCCGGGCGGTTCGGGCGGCAGTTCCGGCGGTTTAATCGAGATCAGCAGCCAATACAGCAGGGCATGGGCAGCGATCACGAATAAGAGCGCAATCGGGGATAAAAGACGGTTTTCGTTTTGCATGATAGGGCGGCATATTAGTGCGAACTATTTTTGTTTGCAAGTGGTTTTTATTTGCTTGCTGAAAGTGGCAGGTGCTTCAGGTGAAAGAATGTTTGGCCGGAGGGATGTGAGAGGGTGGGCGATTTAACTGCTAGATTTAAGGCTACCTGAAAATACGGAATGGTTTTCAGGTAGCCTTATTGTTGGTTTAACTGTGCGGTACGAACAATTGGCCGTTGAAGCGGTATTTGAGGCGGCGGTTGGTGGGGGTGTGGGTATGGCTGCTGATTTGCGGCTGGCTGATGGTGTGGCTGCCGGGCTCATAGAAGAAATAGTTGTTGGCGTGTTGGCCGCTGTAGGCGATGTTGAGGCGGTGGGTGGGCTCGGCGGCGGTGGCGGTTTGGATGAGGGGCAGGGCTTGGAGCTGCTCTGCGGCGAAGTGGAGGAGGACGAGGGATTTTTCGGTGTGGTCGCCATCGGTGTGCTCGGTGAACAGGAGGTAGGCGTGGCCGTAGCCGTTGAGGCGGAGGGTGTGTAGGCGTTCGATGTGGCCGGGCAGGGATTGCACGCTGGTGTGGCCGCCGGGGCTGCGGGCTTGGAGCAGGCTGCTGGGGCTGTGCGGCGGGGTGAAGCCGCGCACGCGGCCGTCGGCACTGCTGTGGATCATCAGGCCGGCGGCGCGGGTTTGGCTGAAACGGCAGGCCCAGGATTCGGCGGTTTTCAGGTAGCCTTCCAGCTGTTCGGCGAAGGGCAGGGCGGGCGGGCTGCCGTTGTGCTGCAGGGCGGCGGCGAGGGCGGCGTCGGTTTTGGCGGCATGGCGGGCATGCAGCGGGGTGGCGAAGAGGGTTTGCAGGGCGATGAGGGCGTGGCGGAGCATGGCGGCGGGTTTCAGGTAGCCTTGGGGGCTACCTGAAAAGTGTCGGGTGGGTTGGATGGTGTTTTGGCGGGTTTAATTCAAGCGGACAAACTGTTCGCCGTTGAAGCGGTAGCGGATGCGGCGGGTGCTGACGCGTGCCGCGCCGTATGCGGCGTCGGGGTGGTTGGCGTCTGCTTTGGGCACCAGCGGGAAACTGATGGTTTTGCTGCGGGCGTCGTAGGCAAAATCTTCGTTCCTACCGCTATGGCTGGCGCTGTATTCGTAGGAGAGCGTGTTGGTGGCTTTGCTGGTGCGGATGATGTTGAGCGGGCGCAGGCCGTCGTTGCTGATCTGCCAAACCGATAGGCTTTGCCCGTAGAGGCTGTTGCTGTATTTGCCGATGCTGGTAACGAAATAGGCGGTGCCGTGTTGGCCGAGTGTGTCGGAATAGATGCCGCTGAGGATGCCTTCGCCTTTTTGGGTGGCGCTGCGGCCGGATGGGGTGCGGTATTGCAGCAGGTTGTGGTATTCGCGCAGGGTGCCGCCGCTTTGGGCATCCCAGCTGAAACTGCGCAGGCGGCCGTTGGGCGCGGTGTGAATAACGATGCCGGCTCTGGTGGTTCTGGGGAAGCAGCAGGCCCAGGAATCGGGCTGTTGCAGATAGGCGGAAAGGGTTTGGTTGAAACGGGTTTCGGCGGTTTCACGCTGATTTTCGTTGGCTGAGCCTGCATGGCTGTGGCTGCCGCCTTCTTTCATCTGCGTGTAGGCTTGCGCCAGCGCGGCATCGGCTTGGGCGCAGGTTTGGGCATAAATCGGGGCGGCAATGGCGACGGTGGCGAGGATGAGGAGTTTCCGCATGGCTGATGTCCTTTATGCAGGGGAGAGATGTTATTTTGCTGGCTTATGCGGCGCTTTTCAAGGCAGGCTACCTGAAAATGGATGTTTACCCATCAGCCGGTTTGAGGTTTACCGGATGCCGCCTTCCTGGTTGTATTCGATCATGTCGTTTACCGCTTGGGCGAGCCATGCCCAGCAATTGGGGAATTCTTGACGTTGCTCCCAGCCGGGGTCGGCAAAGTCGTGGATTAGTTGGACTTTGCCGCCTTTTCCGATTTCAAAGCAGGCAGTGTCATCGCAATCGCTGCGTTTGGCGAAGGGAATCAGTTTTCTATTGGGATAGCGCGTTTGCAAGCCTCGGTATAGTTCGACTGCCCAATGACTATCGAGCAGATGCCAAATATCGAAATCGACTAAATTCAGTTCGACAATTTTTTGAAATGATTCAGGGTATTCAAAGTGGGGAATATTGAGCGTATAACTTTTCATCGGTTGATTCCTAGTTTGAGGCTACCTGAAAAATGAAATTGGGCGTATGCGTTTCAGACGACCTTTCCCATATTACTCAATCTTCACCCGTTTCAAGCGCAGCGCATTGCCCAATACCGACACCGAGCTTGCCGCCATTGCCGCGCCTGCGATGACGGGGTTTAAGAAGCCGAGTGCGGCGAGCGGGATGCCCAAGATATTGTAGAAGAAGGCGAAAAACAGGTTTTGTTTGATGTTTTTCAACGTCGCCTGCGATACCAGCAGGGCGTCGGCGAGCTGGTTGACCGAATGCTGCATCAGCGTGGCGGAGGCGGTGTGTTCGGCAACGTCCGCGCCGCCTTTCATGGCGAAGCTGACGTTGGCGGCGGCGAGTGCGGGCGCGTCGTTGATGCCGTCGCCGACCATTGCCACGGTTTTGCCGGCGGCTTTGAGTTTCTGCACTTCGGCGGCTTTGTCGCGCGGACTCATGTTGCCGAAGGCGTGTGCGATGCCCAGTTGTTTGGCGACGTATTCGACCGTACCTTGGTTGTCGCCGCTCATGATGTAAACGTCGATGCCGTGTTTTTTCAGACGACCTATGGCTTCGGCGGTGTCGGTTTTCAGCGCGTCGGCGAGTGCGAATGCGCCGATGGGTTTGCCGTTGGCGGAAACGGCGACGATGCTTGCAATGCGCCAGACGTCGTCTGAAAACTCGGGCAAGGTTAATTCGGCAAATTCGGCTTTGCCTGCTTTCATCAAACCTATGCCTTCGACTTCGGCGGTAATGCCTGCCCCGACGACGGTTTGCGCGTTTTGTGCGGCGGGGATGTCCAAACCGCGCGCTTGGGCGGCGGAGACGATGGCGCGGGCGAGCGGGTGGGTGGCGTTTTGTTCGACGGCGGCAGCGATGCGGTACAAAGCGTCTTCGTCAAAGCCGCTGTCGGGAACGCAATAGACGTCGGCAACCTGCGGTCTGCCTTCGGTTAGCGTGCCGGTTTTGTCCAACACGACGGCATCGACGTGGGCGGCTTCTTCCATCGCTGCCGCGTCTTTAAACCAAATACCGTGTTTCACCGCCTTGCCCATGCCGACCATAATCGCGGCGGGCGTTGCCAGACCGAGCGCGCACGGGCAGGCAATCACTAAAACGGCAACGGCGTGCATCAGCGCGACCGTCCAATCTCCCTTAAGCAGCCAAGTGGCGATAAAAGTCAGAAGCGCGATGCCCACAACGGCAGGCACAAACACTGCCGCCGCCTTGTCCGCTACGCGCGCAATCGGCGCCTTGCTGCCTTGCGCTTCGGACAGTGCATTCATCATGTCGCCGAGCAGGGTTTGGCTGCCAAGCTGCGTGGCGCGGTATACCACGCTGCCTTCGGTCATCAGCGCGCCCGCCAACACTTTGCCGCCCGCTTTTTTCTCTTCGGGATTGGATTCGCCGGTGAGGTGGCTCTCGTCCGCCCAGCCGCTGCCGCTCTCGATAATGCCGTCGGCGGCAATGCGTTCGCCGTGGTTGGCGCGGATTAGGTCGCCAATTTGCACTTGGTCGATGGGCAGTTGTTTCCATTCGCCATCGCGTTGCACGTTGACTTGGGTCGGCGTGAGTTTCAGCAGCAAGCCCAAGCTGTTCAGGCTGGATTTTTTGGTGCGGTGTTCCAAAAACTTGCCCAGCGACACAAAACCAATCACCATCACGCCCGCTTCAAAATACACATGCGCCATGCCGTGCGCCGCGTGCGGGCTGAAAAACAGCATATAGACGGAATACAGGTAAATCGACACCGTGCCGATGGTAACGAGCACGTCCATATTCGCCAGCCCGCCTTTAATACTCGCCCACGCGCTTTTGTAAAACGGCACTGCCAGCCAAAGCTGCACCACACTTGCCAGTGCAAACTGCCACAACGGCGGAATCATCCAATCGTGCCGACCAATCATCATGCCCGCCATACCGATAAGGAACGGGATATTGATTGCCAGCAAAAGCCACAGCCGCCAGCTTACATGCGTTGTTTCTTCGGGCTGTGGCAGCGCGTCTTCCGTCTTTTCTTTTGCGCCGTAACCGGTTTTCTCGATGATTTTGGCGATGTCGGCGGCGGAGGTTTGGCTATCGTCAAACACCACCTGCGCCTCTTCGCTGGCGAAGTTCACCCCCGCTTCGGCGACAAAGTCTTTTTTGTTCAACACTTTCTCAATGCGCGAAGCGCAGGCCTGACAGGTCATGCCTTCGATTTGGAAACGGACTTTTTGTTGCATGGTTTCCTCCTTCTGAATGTGGTTGGGCTACCTGAAAAAAGCGGAGCAGGGTTTTCAGGTAGCCTTTGGAGTGTTGCAGTCGATTTGTTGCGATTCGATTTACAAAGCCGCATCAAAGCCGCCGTCTTCCACCGCTTCTATCAGCGCGGCGGGGTTGGTTTGGGCGGGGTCGAATTCCACGACGGCGTTCTTGTTTTCCAGGCTTACTTCGGCCTTGTCCACGCCGTTTACGCCTTCGAGGATGCTGGTAACGCTTTTCACGCAGCCGCCGCAGGTCATGCCTTCGATGTTTAATGTGATGGTTTGCATAGTGTTTCCTTTCTGTTGGAATGAGGCTGAGGTTTTAAAGCCCGTTGCAGCCAAAGCTTTCAGGTAGCCTGAAATGATGGGTCTGCTCTTGCTTTCCCGCTAAGTGCCACCACTATAAAGCTTCACCCGAAGTAAAGGTCAAGCATCATGATGAACATCAGCCAGGCCGCGGCCGAGAGCGGCCTTTCCGCCAAACAAATCCGCGACTACGAAAAGCACGGCCTAATCGCCCCGGCCGCGCGCAGCGAAGCGGGCTACCGCCGCTACGGACAGGCCGAACTTGCCCGGCTGCGCTTTATCCGCCATGCGCGGGAAGTGGGCTTTTCGCTGCCGCAGATCGGGCAGCTTTTGAGCCTGCAACACAACCCGCAGCGCACCAGCCGCGAAGTGAAAACGCTCACCGCGCGGCACATCGCCGAGCTGGAAGCCAAAATCGAACGCTTGCAGGGCATGGTGGCCGAGCTACAACGCTGGCACGATGCCTGCGCGGGAGACGACTGCCCGGATTGTGCGATTTTGGCCGGGCTGGAGGAGCGTTAGGCGGCTTGGGCAGAATAGAAACAGGCTACCTGAAAAGTTTCAGGTAGCCTGTTTTACTATTTAGCTGCCGTTTCGGCTGCTTCGGGCTGGGTGCCTTCTTCCTGCCAGCCGCTGCCGATGGCTTTGTAGAGGTTGAGCAGGTTGAGGCCGGAGGCGAGTTGGTTGTCGAGCAGGTTTTGGCTGAAGCCGTGGGCGTTGAGCTGGGATTGCAGGGCGGTGTCGAGGGTTTTGCGGCCGTAGCGGAAGAGTTGGCGGTCGTTGCGTACTTGCTGCTGCGCGGTGCGTTCGGCCTGCTGCAATTCCTGCTGCTGGGCGTTGAGGGCGTGTTGGGCCTGGTAGGCGTTGTCTACGTCGGCGAGGGCTTGCAGCAGGGTTTGGTCGTATTGCAGCAGGGCGGTTTGCAGGCGGGCGTCGGCGGCTTGGATGTTGGCGTGGATGCGGCCGGCGGTGAAGAGGGGGAGTTGTACGCCGATGCTGAAAAGGCCGCCGTTGCCGCTGCGGGCGCGGTTGAAGGGGGCGAGGTCGCTGTTGAGCTCGATGCGGCCGGTTTGCCAGAGGAATTGGATGTCGAAGCGGGGAAGGAGGTCGGATTTGGCGCTGGCGAGCTGGGCGCTGCGGGCTTGGATTTCGGCGGCGCGGGCGCGCAGGTCGGGGCGTTGGTTGAGGAGGCTGCCGGGCCGGATGCCTTGCGGCGGGCTGGGCAGGTGTTGCAGCAGGGCGGCTTGGCGCATGGCGTCGCTGTCGAGGCGGAAGGTTTGCGGGGTTTGGCCGATGAGCACGGCGATGCTGCGCTGTTGGGCGTCGAATTGGGCTTGGAGGGTGCTTTGGCGGGCTTGCAGGGCTTGGATTTGGGCGGTAATGGCGGTGGTGTCGTGGGCGGTGGCGTGGCCGGCGTTGAAGCGGCCGGCGGCGTAGCGTGCCAGTTCGTGCAGGGTGGCGAGCTGTTGGGAAACGAGGGTTTGCTGCTGCTGGATGTGGGCGGCGCGCAGGTAGTGTTCGGCGATTTGGGCGGAGACGAGCAGGCGGCTGCCGTGGAGTTGCTCTTGGCTGCCGAGGGCGGCGGCGCGGGCGGCATCGGCATCACTGCGTTTTTGGCCGAAGATGTCGGGCTCCCAGGCGGCGCGGAAGCTGGCGGAGGTGAGGTTGCCGCCGTTGCCGAGGTAGGGGTCGCGGCGGTGGTTGCGGTAGCCTTTGGCATCGGCGGCGAGGCCGGCGCTGGGGAGGAGGTCGGCTTCGGCCAGGCGGGAGGTGGCGCGGGCTTCTTCAAGCCGGCTGCGGGCAATGGCGATGCTGTGGTTGTGTTGCAGGCCTTGTTCGATGAGATGGCCAAGCTGGGGGTCGGGCCATTGCTGCCACCAGCGGGCCAGGTTGGGTGCGGAATCGGCCTGGCCGGTGTGTTGGAAGTTTTCAGGTAGCGTGATGCTGGATTGGCGGTCGATTTGGGTAGTGGTGCAGGCGGTGAGGAGGAGGGCTAGAGCAATCGGGAGGAGTTTGGAGGTAGGCATGGTGGGTTTCCTTGGTGTGGGGCTACCTGAAACCTGAAACAGGATGTGCAAGCTTTCAGGTAGCCTTTGGGGTTGGGGTTTATCGGGCATGAATGCCTGATTTGTGTATTTTCAGGTAGCCTTGCTCCCGCTAATTCTGCTGCGCCAGCATCCGGCGGAAGCGGATTACGGCGATGGCGGTGAAGAGGATGCCGGATACGGCGGTGATGGCTACGCGGTGGCGGATTACGCTCCAGCTGGCGCCCCGGAAAATGATGTCTTTGGAGAGAGCGGTGAATTGGGTCATGGGCGAGAGCTCGGAAAGGCTGCGCAGCCAGGGCGGCAGGTTTTCGATGGGCGAGGTGCTGCCGGAGAGCAGGAATACGGCGATATACACGATGATGCACAGTAGGCTGAATTGCGGCATGGTGGGCGCCTGGGTGGCGAGCAGCACGCCGAGCCCGGCCATGGCAAACAGATACACGGCCTCGCAGAACACGAACAGCGCCAACGAGCCGTTAATCGGCACACCCACGGCGCGGTGCACCACCAAGAGCAGCGAGAGCAGGGAGGAAACCAGGATAATCAGGCCGTTGGCCAGGATTTTGGCCATCACGATTTCGTTCGCGTCCACCGGCATCACTAACAAATGCTCAATCGTGCCGTGTTCGCGCTCGCGGATCACGGCCGCGCCCACCAGCAGGATGGTGAGCAGGGTGGCGTTGCCCACCAGTTGGTTGAGCGGCATAAACCATTCGCTGCGCAGGTTTTCGTTGAACAGCACGTTCACCACCGGCTCGAAGGGCGCGGCGTTGCCGTGCCGCCCCAGATAGGCCGCCGTTTCGCGGTTCACGATTTGGCCGATATACACCGAGCCCACGCCGGCCTGCGACATGGCGGTGGCGTCCACCAATAATTGCAGCTCGGGGCGTTTGTCGGCTAGGAGGTCGGCGGTGTAGTTGGGTGGGATAACCAGCACGAAGCTGTATTCGCCCAAATCCATGGCGCGGTCGATGCGGCTGCCGTCAATGTCGTCTACCTGTTTGAACTGCGGGGCGATCATGGCATCGCGGATGCGGTAGGTGAGCGCGCTGCGGTCTTGGTCGTAGACGGCCAGCGCGGCGTTTTTCACTTCGGTGGTGACGTTTTGCGACACGGAATACACGGAAAAGGTGAACATGAACACCAACAGCGCAAACAGCGCGTAATCGGTGAAGAAGCTGCGGATTTCCTTGCCGCCCAGATACCAAACGTTGCTTATCCATTGGCGCATATCATTTCTCCTGCTTTTTCAAAAGCAGCCCAGCAGCGAGCCAATAGGCGGCGAAAAACAGCAACAGCGTGCCGCACAGCGTATCCACATCGCGCCAGCCCAGGCCTTTGGTGATAACGCCCAGGCTGACGGTTTGAAACCAGCTGGTGGGGCTGAAAATGCCGATCCACTTGCCGGCGCCGCTCAAGGTGGATGCCGGATAAATCATGCCGGAGAAATCCAGCGCCGGAATCATGGCCAGAATCGCTGCCGCGAAAATGGCCGCCACCTGCGTGCGCACGAAGGTAGACACCAACAGCCCGAAGCCGGTGGAGGCAAACACGAAGCACAGCACGCCGACCGTGAGCGCGATAAACGAGCCTTTCAGTGGCACGCCCAGCCCGAACACCACCACGCCGAGCAACACTAGATAACTTAAGAACGAGAGCAGCACATAGGGCAGCTGCTTGCCTAAAAGATATTGGAAGGAGGAAGCGGGCGAGCTGTAGAGGTTCATGATGGAGCCGATTTCTTTTTCGCGCACCACGGACAGGGCGGTGAGCATGGCGGGAATCATCATCAGCGAAAGCATTAAAAAGCCCGGCGTGAGCGCGTTGATGCTTTTGAAGGTGGGGTTGTAGATGAATCGGGTTTGTAGGCCGCCGCCATTGTTGATGCGGATGCCGCGTTCGCGGTAGAGCTCGGCCATATAGCGATTGAGGATGCCTTGGGCATAGCCATGGAGGTTTTCGCCCACAAACGGCCACGAGCCGTCGAAATAGAGAGCCAGCTGCGGGCGGCGGCCGAGGGTGAGGTCTTTGCCGAAGCCGGGCGGGATTTCAATCACCATGCGCGCACTGCCGTTGGTGAGCACGGCGTTGATGTCGTTGCGGGTGGCGAGGCTGGCTTTTTGGCGGAAATAGGCCGAGCCGTCGAACTCCTGCGTTAGCTGGCGGCTGTAGTGGCTTTGATCTTGGTCGAGCACGGCGAAGTCCATTTCGTTTACGTCAAACGACACGCCGAGGCTACCTGAAATCAGATACACCAAGGGGCCCAGCAGGGCAAACATCAGGCGGATGCGGTCGCGCAGCAGCTCTTTGCCCTCGCGGCGGGCGAAGGTGAACACGGAGGCCAGCCAATAGAGGAGGCCGGATGTGGCCGCAGGTTCGGGTAGACTTTGCGTTTCAGGCAGCCCGTTGGGAGCAGGTTCTGCAACTGGGTTTTGGCCTGGAGCAAACCCATTTTGTGCGCTTTTAGGTAGCCTTTCTGCCGCTTCGGCAGCTTCGTCTTGCTCCAAATAGCGGATAAACGATTCTTCCAGCGTATCGGCGTGTTGGCGGCGGCGCAGTTCTTCCGGTTCGCCCACCGCCAACACACGGCCGCGGTGCATCAGCGAGATGCGGTCGCAGCGGGCGGCTTCATTCATGAAGTGGGTGGATACGAAAATGGTTACGCGCTCTTCCCGCGCCATGCGGAACAGATATTGCCAAAACATATCGCGCGCAGCGGGATCGACGCCGGAAGTGGGCTCGTCCAAAATCAACACCTGCGGGCGGTGCAGGCAGGCGGCGGCCAGTTGCAGGCGCTGGCGTACGCCCAAGGGCAGGGCGGCGGGGGTGGCGTCGGCTAGGTCGGCCAGCTCGAATTGCTGCAACACGGCATCGATGGCGGCGCGGCTGTTTGCGCCGAGCTGGTAGAGCTGGGCATGCAACACTAAGTTTTGCCGCACACTCAGCTCTTCATATAGCGAAAACGCCTGCGACATATAGCCCACGCGCTGGCGCACGGCGGTGCTGCCTGCGTCTATCGGCTCGCCCAAGAGTGTGGCCTCGCCTTCGCTGGCATCTAAGAGGCCGGTGAGCATTTTCATGGTGGTGCTTTTGCCGCAGCCGTTGGAGCCGAGGAAGCCGAAAATTTCGCCTTGGCGGATGCGGAAGCTGACTTTGTTTACCGCCGTGAAATCACCGAAGCGTTTGCTCAGGTTGTGCGCCTCCATCGCGGGCGGCAGGGAATCGTCGGGGATAAACGGCGGCAGTTGGGAATCGTCCCAATGAGTTTGCTTGCTTTCAGGTAGCATCCGGATATAGGCCTGCTCCAGCGTGGCACAGCCGCTTTGCGCGAGAATTTCCTGCGTGCGGCCGTGGGCGAGGATTCGTCCGTCGTCCATGGCCAGCAGCTGCTCGAACTGTTCGGCTTCGTCGATGTAGGCGGTGGCCACCAGCACGGTCATGCCGGGGTTTTCGGCGCGCAATTCGCGTACCAATGTCCAGAATTGGCGGCGGGAAAGCGGGTCGACGCCGGTGGTGGGTTCGTCCAGAATCAGCAGGTCGGGGTTGTGCACCAGGGCGCAGCACAGGCTGAGCTTCTGCTTCATGCCGCCGGAGAGCTTGCCGGCGGCGCGGCCGGCAAAGGGTGCCAGGCCGGTGGACTGCATCAGGCGCTCGATATGCTGCTTGCGCTGGTGTTTGTTCAGGCCGAACAGGCGGGCGTGGAAATCGATGTTTTCATACACGGAAAGCGTGGGGTAGAGGTTTTTGCCCAAGCCCTGCGGCATAAAGGCAATGCGTGGCAACAGCGATTCGCGCTCGGACTTGTGCGCCACATTGTGCCCGAGCACGCGCACTTCGCCGCTTTGGAGCGTGCGCACGCCGGCAATCAGCGAGAGCAGGGTGGATTTGCCCACGCCGTCGGGGCCGATCAAGCCGACGGTGGCGCCGCGCCCAATGGTGAGCGACACGCCGCGCAAGGCCTGCACTTTGCCGTAGGCGTGCGAGAGTTGGCTGATTTCGATGGCGTTCGGCATGGAGGCATCCTACTGCGGCAGGCGGGTTTGCAAATCGGCCGGCCAGGCGAGCTTGGAGTCGGTGCGCACAAAGCCGGTGGCCGTCATGCCGCCTTTCAGGTAGCCCTGGTATTTGGCCGCCACGTCGGCCGGAATCTGCAATTTCACCCGAAACATCAGCTTGGTGCGCTCTTCGGCGGTTTCCACAAATTTGGGCGTGAACTGCGCCTCTGAGGCGATATAGGTAACTTTGGCGGGGAACACCGCATCCAGCCCATCCATCTTAATCCGCGCCTCGCTGCCCAACGGGATTTGGTTTACCGTGGGCGCGGGCAGGAACAGGCTGATGCTCGCGTCGTTCAGGTTCAACAGGCTCACCACTTTGCCGCCTGCAGGCAGCACGTTGCCCGGCTCGGCCAGCCGGTATTCCACCCGCCCGGCCTGCGGCGCGCGTACCGATAAATCGCCGATAACGGAAGACACCTGCGCCATTTTCGCTCGCGCCTGCCCCACGCCGGCCTGGGCTTCGTTGCGCGCCGCTTCTGCTGCCTGCACCGCCGCCCGCGCCGCATCGCGCTGCGCCAAGCGGGTGTTGAGTTCGGCCTGCGAAATTAAGTTGTCGCGGAACAGCTGGCGGGCGTTGTCTGCCTCCATCTGCGCGGTTCGCAGTTGCTGGCGTTGCGCCTCGATTTGTGCTTGTGCGCGGCGCACCGTTTGCTCCAGTTGCGCCTTGCCCGCCTGCGCTTCGGAAAGCTGTGCTTCGGCGGTTTGCGAAGAAATCCGCGCCAGCACCGTGCCCGCCTCCACAAACTGCCCTTCGCTCACCGTTATTTCCTCCACCCGCCCGGCATATAGGCTGGCCACATCCATGTGGGCAAACTCCAGCCGCCCGTTGGCATGCGCGATGCCCGCCAGCGGGTCGGGCGTGGCATATTGGCGGAACGCAAAAAAGCCGATGCCGACAAGGGCAGCAAGCGGCATCAGGAAAAGCAGGGATTTGGGCAGGCGTTTCATCACGAATACCTCGCAAATAAGAATGATTTAAGTGTAAGTCTACAGCACAGGGCTGCATACCATTAAAAAACAATTCCGCGTATTATTAAGCACACGAAATCAGTAAAAAAGTTGCTTAAGCATACGTGAAACCGCAAAATGCTTTGGCCGAGACCCAAAATGGAAGCGCAAACATGAGCGAAAACAAAAGCTATACCGACCCCCGCATTATCAAAACCCACCGCGCTATTCGCGAAGCCTTTGTGGATTTGCTGCACGAAAAACCCTTCGCCCAAATTGCCGTGCAAGATATTCTCGACCGCGCCCCGGTAAACCGTTCCACCTTCTACAAATACTACTCCGGCAAAAGCGACCTGGCCGGCAAGATGATTGCCGACTTCAAAGCCGAATACAGCCGATACATCCTCACCCGTTTCCAGGCAGGCAGCTTTGATGTGTTCCTCAACATGATGCCTGAAGCCTCCGACTGGATACACAGCCGCCGCCGTCTGATTCTCGCCCTGTGGAAAGTGGATACCCGCCGCCACCATCTCTACCGCGATATGCACAAGCTGATTAAGCAGCAATTCCTCCGCTTCGCCCACACCCTGCCCAACGCCGCCCCCGGCAAAGATTGGGACTACCAGGCCGACATGCTCGCTACCCTCATTCTCGGCAGCATGAACTACTTCTTCAGCCGCGACCTGCCGCTGCGCCTACCCGAAGTCCGCCAAGCCTGGGCGGAAATGAGCCAGCTGCTGCTGCCGTGAGGCAGAGCGACATACTGGGTTGGATGCTAGAACCCGCCATAATGCAAAAGGCTACCTGAACCCTGTTTCAGGTAGCCTTTCAGCATGAGGTGTATGCCGTAGGGACGCGCGCCGTTACCAGTTATTCCAAAGCCACGTGCGTGCGTATCGCACGCACCCTACATCCCACAAGCGAGCAGGCTACCTGAAATTTATTTTTCAGGTAGCCTGTTGATGGGGCAGGGCGTAGGTTGGGTTGGTAAACCCAACATTCCACAATTTATAGTGAATTAAATTTAAATCAGGACAGGGCGGCGAGCCGCAGACAGTACAAATAGTACGGTAAGGCGAGCTAACGCTGTACTGGTCACTATATTCCAAAGCCGCGTGCGTGCGTTCCTCACGCACCCTACATGGCTGCAATGGAAAGGCTACCTGAAATTTCAGGTAGCCTTTTGTGTGTCTGCCAAACAGCAGTATTGTTCAACGAAGCGGACGGATGCCTACGGCGTCGCGCACTTGGTCGAGCAGTTCGCGGGCTTGTTTGCGGGCTTTGGCGGCGCCGGCCTGCAGGATGTCTTCGATTTGTGCGGGTTGGGCGGTGAGCTCGTGGAAGCGTTCGCGTTTGGGGGCAAGCTCTTCGTTCAGCTTGGCACCGAGCAGTTTTTTGGCTTCGCCCCAGGCCAGGCCGTCGGCCAGCATTTGGGTGAATTCGGCAGTTTCGGCGGGGGTGGCGAAGGCTTTGTAGATGTCGAACAGCGGGCTCTCGTCGGGAGTTTTCGGCTCGCCGGGCTCTTTGAGGTTGGTGATGATTTTGTTCACGGCTTTTTGCAGCTTTTTCTCGCTTTCAAACAGCGGGATGGTGTTGCCGTAGCTCTTGCTCATTTTGCGCCCGTCGAGGCCGACGAGGAGTTCCACGTTGTCGTCCACTTTGGCTTCGGGCAGCACGAACAGTTCTTTGAAGCGGTGGTTGAAACGCTGGGCGATGTCGCGGGTCATTTCCACGTGCTGGATTTGGTCGCGGCCTACCGGCACTTCGTGGGCGTTGAACATGAGGATGTCGGCGCTCATGAGGATGGGGTAGCTGTAGAGGCCCATTTCCACGCCGTGGTCTTGGTCGGTTTGCCCGGCGTCGAGGTTGGCCTGCACGGCGGCTTTGTAGGCGTGGGCGCGGTTCATCAGGCCTTTGGCGGTGATGCAGGTGAGTATCCAGTTGAGCTCGGGCACTTCGGGGATGTCGCTTTGGCGGTAAAAGGTGGTGCGCTCGGGATCGAGGCCGCAGGCGAGCCAGGTGGCGGCCACGGCCTGGGTGGAGGCGTGGATGAGCTCGGGGTCGTGGCATTTGATGACGCCGTGGTAGTCGGCCAAAAAGAGGAAGGATTCGGCGGCGGGGTCGGCTGCGGCGGCAATGGCGGGGCGGATGGCGCCGACGTAGTTGCCCAAATGCGGGATGCCGGTGGTGGTTACGCCGGTGAGGACTCGTTTTTTCATGGATGGCTTTCTGTGGTTTGGCGGAAATAGGGAGGCGGCGCTGGGGCTACCTGAAAAATGGCAGATTATAGAGCAAGGGCAGGGATGCGGTCATGCCGGCGGCAAAGTGGCGGGGAATTTTTGTTTCGCACAAACTTTGGCATGCTACGGTTTCAGGTAGCCTTTGGGGGTTGGATAAAGGCTACCTGAAAAATGGGAAAATGTCGCAGATGCAATAAGTTATCTTGTTTTGCTCAACAAGGCCACCTGAAACTAATTTAGTTTCGTCTAGACATTGTTTTCAGGTAGCCTCTTTAAGCATCCATATTTATCGGGATTGCTCAAATTGCTCTTGTGCCCAGCGTTGGCGGTTGTCGGGGGTGTCGGCAGTTTGAGCTTGCCCTTGCCGCCAGTTGCGGTAGGCTTCGGCATCGAAGGCGATCACCCGACCACCCATGGCGGCTACTTCGCCGGCCACGCTTTGGCTGATGCGCCAAGAGGCCAGGTCGGGGCAGGCGTTTGGTTCGGGATACCACAGTACCACCACGGCATTGCCGCCCTGCATTTGGGCTTCGAGTTGTTCGGCATATTGGTCGATGGCTTGGTATTTCTGGTTGAGGCGGGTTTCCACGGCGCGAACCACGTGCAGGGGGATGGGGGCGGCGCCGTTTTCCCATTGTGCCCATTCTTCGGCAGAAGCGCCGTGGGGGAAATCGACATTGGCGGCAAGAGCCTGGGCGGCTTCGGCTTGGGTGAGGCCGAGATTGCGGCGCAGGGCTTTGAGTTCGATGGGGAACATGGTTTTCCTTTTAGGTTGGTTATTTAACTTGTGCGGCCAAGTGTTCTATTGCTGCCTGTGCACAAAACAGGCCGAAGGCGGCGGTAACCAGCATACTCGCGCCGTAGCCCGCGCAAGACAATCCTTGCGGTGCGGCATCGGTTTCGCAGGCGGCGCCGGTTTGCGGCGGGGTGACGTTTTCTTCGGAATAGATGCAGCTCACTTTCATGCGCTCTTTCGGATCGCGCGGAAAGCCGTGGCGGCGGCGCAGGGTGTAGCGCAGGTTGGAAAGCAGCGGGTCGTGGGTGGTGCGGGCGAGGTCGGCGCGGCGGATGAGGGCGGGGTCGCGCTGACCGCCTGCGCCGCCGGACACCACAAAAGCCTGCTTCTGCGCCACAAAATGAGCAGCCATGGCGGCTTTCACACGTACTTGGTCGATGGCGTCGATCACAAAATCAAACGGCTCGGCAAATAAGGTTTGCACGTTTTCCGCATCCACAAAATCTTCGATTTCGTGCACGGTGCAGGCAGGGTTGATTTGCAGGATGCGCCGGTGCAGTGCGGTTACTTTGGGCAGGCCGAAATTGTCGGTGAGCGCGTGGAGCTGGCGGTTGGTGTTGGATTCGGCCACGTTGTCCAAATCAATCAGCGTGAGCCGGCCGATGCCGCTGCGCGCCAGCGCCTCCACCGCCCAAGAGCCCACGCCGCCCACGCCCACCACGCAAACATGGGCTTGGGAAAAGTGTTGCAGGGCGGCAGGGCCGTAGAGTCGGGAAATGCCGCCGAAGCGGCGCTCGTTTGGGGCGGAAATAATCATCGGGATAAGTCAAAAAACAGGTAGAAAAAATGGCACATTCAGTGCATCAGTATTATACTGTAAACGTATCAGGAAGAGACCCGTCCGGCGGCTGTAGCCTCTGCGCGGAAGCATCGGAATAACGTTCACTAGGAGAAAGCTTATGTATCAACATATCGTGATTGCAGTAGACGGCAGCCGCACCTCCCAACATGCGCTCAAACAGGCCTGCGGCCTGGCTCAGGCCACCGGCGCGGCGCTCACATTGGTGCACGTGGCCAACCCTGCCGAATACGTGGCCACCGTTGCCCCCGAGTTTTTGCAGTATGAAAACTACGAAACCGCTGCCACCGAACAAGGCAACGCCATTTTGGATGCCGCCATCAAACAGGCGCGTACCACTTTGGGCGAAGATGCAAAACTCGGCCGCCACCTGCTCGTGATCAGCAAAAACGCACGCGATATGGCTAAAAGCCTGGTGGATTATGCCACCGAGCAGAAAGCCGACCTGCTGGTGCTGGGTACCCACGGCCGCACCGGCCTGATGCACCTCCTGATGGGCAGCTTCGCCGAAACCGTGATGCGCGAAACCCGCCTGCCGTTGTTGATTATCCGCCGCGAAGCATAAGGCTGAGGATTGAGGCAGGATTAGAGGCTACCTGAAAGTTTCAGGTAGCCTCTTTTGATATAGTGAATTAACAAAAACCAGTACAGCGTTGGCCCGCCTTGCCGTACTGTGTGTACTGTCTGCGGCTCGCCGCCTTGTCCTGATTTAAATTGAATCCACTATATTGTCTAGGTCGGGCATGGATGCCCGACCTACGCGTTGGGTTTTAGAGTTCGTTGCAGTTAATCCGCCATTCCTTGGTGTATTCCCAGCGGTAGTCCACCACGATGTCGTTGGCGTCGGTGTAGTAGGTTTGGTAGAGATTGCGCCCGTAGCAGACATCGGCGTAGTAGGTGGTTTGGCCGGTGCCCATGCCGGGGTTTCGGTAGGTGCCGAGGTTTTCCCGGCCGGCGTATCGGGTGCGGTAGTATTTATAGGTGTAGGCATAGCGGTTGTTGCCTACTCTGCTGCGGCCGGAATTGGGTTGGCCGCCGTGTTCGCGGAACACTTCGTTGATGTGCTGGCCAACTTGGCGTTTCATGTTGTCGTCTAGAGAGGCGCAGCCGGCAAACAGGAAAACGGCGCCGGCAATCAGGCTGAGGCGCAGCAAGTTTCGGGCGGGGCGAGCGGGGGACGGATAAGTTTGCATGGTTGCTTTCCTCGCAGGTTGAAATTAAAGGGATAATACTAATAGTGGGGTGTATTGCCAAGAAGGCTACCTGAAAGTTTCAGGTAGCCTTCTTGGTGGTTTTGCATGTTGTTTGACCTAGGGCAATTTATTGCTGCCGACATGCTGAAAAAGAGATGAATTTGGGGTTTGGCTCACTCATGGGGCGGAAACCGAAATGATGGTTTTAACTTCGTTGAAGCTCACGCTTTCAGGTAGCCTCTGCAAGGGCGCAAACGGATTTATAAAAACAGTTGCAGCAAATCGTTTAGATAGCGCTGGCCGCGTTCGGTGGGGCGCAGGAGGGTGGGGTTGGGGTCGATGAGGCCGAGCCGGGTGGCTTCCTGCAGGGGGTGGGCGATGGCGGCGAGGCTGTGGCCGGTGCGCTCTTGGAACAGGCGGGCGGGTACGCCGTTGGTGAGTCGCATAGCGTTGAGCATGAATTCGAAGGGCAGCTCGCTTGAGGCTACCTGAAAGCGTTCGACGGCATCGGCGGGGTTGCCTTGCATGGCGGCGAGGTAGCTGCGCGGGTGGCGGGCGCGGGTGGTGCGCATGATGCCGCGGTGGCTGCTGATTTTGCCGTGGGCGCCGGCGCCGATGCCGATGTAGTCGCCGAATTGCCAGTAGTTGAGGTTGTGGCGGCATTGCTGGCCGTTTTGGGCGAAGGCGCTGGTTTCGTAGCGTTCGAAGCCGGCGGCAAGCAGGGTGTGGTGTACGGCTTGTTCGATGGTGTAGGCGGTGTCTTCTTCGGGAATGCCGGGGGGCGGGGTGCGGCCGAAGGGGGTGTTGGGCTCCATGGTGAGGTGGTAGGCGCTGATGTGGGTTACGCCGAAGGAGAGGGCGGTTTCGGCGTCGCGCCGGGCTTCTTCGGGGGTTTGGCGCGGCAGGGCATACATGAGGTCGGTGTTCACGCGGGGGAAGATGGCGAGCGCGGCTTCGATGGCGGCGCGGGCTTCATCGCCGTTGTGGATGCGGCCGAGGGCGTGCAGTTTGGCGTTGTCGAAACTTTGGATGCCGAGCGACAGGCGGGTGATGCCGGCTTCAGCGTAGCCTTGGAAGCGGGCTTGTTCGAAAGTGCCGGGGTTGGCTTCGAGGGTGATTTCGGCTTCGGGCTGCAGGCGCACCAGGGCGCGCACACCGGAAAGCAGGCGGTGGATGGATTCGGCGGAAAACACGCTGGGGGTGCCGCCGCCGATAAAGATGGTATCCACCGGCCGCCCCCAGATGTGGGGCAGTTCGTGTTGCAGGTCGGTGAGCAGGACGTTGATGTAGGCGGCTTCGTCGGTGTCGGGCTTGAGGCGGTGGGAGTTGAAGTCGCAATAGGGGCATTTTTGAATGCACCAGGGAATGTGGATATAGAGCGAGAGCGGGGGCAGGGCGCTGAGGCCTGAACCGGGGGCTTGCAGTAGGGGCATGGTGTGGAGGGTTTGTTTTTAAAATAATGGGTTATTCGACTTGGAAGGCTACCTGAAACACCTGGTTGCCGATGCGGATGTCTGCCAGGTAGCCGTCGCGGCGGTCGGTGCACACGGGCAGGCGGATTTGGGCGGCGAGCCAGGAGCCGTCGGCTTGGCGCTGAAGCGGGAAACGGTTGAAGCCCATGTCCATGCCGTCCATACTGAAGCTCACTTCGGCCTGCTGCACTTGGGGCGGTACGTTTTCCAGCGTGATGTCGAAGGGGCGGTGGCGCGCGGCGGCAAAGCGGATGCGGCTGCCGTTGGGCAGGGTGCAGCCTTGGTTCGGGTCACAATCGGTTTGAACCACCGTTTCGGCAGCGGGTTGCTGCCCAGCACGCCATTGGCGTACGGCGAAATGACCGCCGGCCAGCAGCAACAGCGCGGCGAGGGCAAGCAGGATTTTGGTGCGGGGGGAGAGGGTTTGCGACATAAGAGGCTACCTGAAAAAGTTTGGGTGGGTTATCTGGGTCTGAAAAGCATGATTGCAAAATTATCGGCAAAGGCTACCTGAAAACATCTTCATCGCCCTTGCACCACCGCCTGCGCCCCCGACGCGAGCCAGCGTTCGGCATAACGCTCCGCCAGCGCCGCATTGGCAGGCAGCAGCACCAGCGGCAGCGGCACGCCTTCGGCCAGCGTGGCGCAGACTTGTTCCGCCGCTGTTTCGTTATCTGCCGGCCATACGGCGGCTTCGGCTTGGGCGGCGGCTGCGGCGGCAATGTCGTCGGGCGAGTGCACCAGCGGCCAGCGGCGCACATCGCCCGGCGTATCGGCAGCCAAATCGGCTAAATCCGCCAGCAGGCGGCTGCCCGGCGGCGGGTTGGCGGCATGGGGCGGCAGCACGCAAAAGCCGTCTGCCGCGCGCAAACCCTCATTCAGGCTACCTGAAAACTGCGTGGGCAAAGCCAGCGCCGCCAGCAGCGCGGCATTGGCCGGCAGCATGGGCGACACATCATAACGCCCCGGCTGCTGCCAGCGCCATTGCTGGCCTTCGCGCGCCTGCAATTCGCCGCGCCAGCCGTCGGCCGGCACGCGGAAAAAACGCAGCCGCACATGGGCGTGTTCGTAGCTGTGGGTTTTGGCGAGCCACGGCACGGCGCTGCGGATTTGAATGCCCAGCTCTTCGGCAAACTCGCGGCGCAATGCCGCCAACTCGCCCTCGCCCGCCTCCACCTTGCCGCCGGCAAATTCCCAATAGCCCGCATAGGCCTTGCCTGCGGGGCGCGAACTGAGCAGCACTTCGCCGCGATCGTTATACACAATGCCGGCCACCACTTGCAGCAGCGGGCGGGGGTTGGCCTCGGCCGGGGCGATGCGGGTGTGCCAGAGCCAGTCGATACACTCCTGCAGCAGGGCGGGCAGGCGGCTGATTTCGCGGGTGTATTCCTGGCGCAGCGGATGTTCCCAATCTTGGTTTTCCACCAGCATCACGCCAAACCGCCCGCTCGGGCCGAAGCCATACCAGCCCGCATCGAGCAGGTATTGCCCGCCGCCAAAGCTGATTTGCAGCAGGTCTTCGCTTAAAAGCAGGTCGGCCGGGTTTTTATCGGCGTGTTCCAGCAGCCAGAAGAAATTGTCGTAGGTGATGGTTCCGTTGCGGAGGTTGAGGGCTTGGGGCATGGTGTGGCGGTGGGAGGGATAAACGCGGGCAGTTTACTGTAGCGGGCGGGCTGGGGCAACGGCGGCGTTTCAGGTAGCCTGCAAAGGGTGGGTGGGTATCGGCTTAGACGTTATTAGACGAGAAATGTACAATTAGACAAAATACAGTACAATAATGGCTAATCCCACATAAAGGCACCCGTATGGAAGACCCTCTCTATTTTCCCAGAACCGAATTGGCCGCAGCCCTGCTCAGCAGCCTGAAAAGCGGCGTATCCAACGCATTCACACTGTTTGCCCCGCGCCGCATGGGCAAAACGCAATTCCTCACCAACGATATTGCCCCCGCCGCCGAGAAAAACGGCTTTAATGTGTTTTACTTCTCTTTCATGGACAACAAAGACAGCGCCAGCACCGCGCAGTTTTTCCATGAAGCCCTACACCGTTTTGCCTTGGAAACCCGCACCGGCAACGGCGTGAAAACCTTTTTCGGCAGCCTAACCAAGATAGACGTGTTGGGCGTGGGCCTGGAGCGCGAAACGCCGCCGCGCGACCTGCCGGGCATCAGCGAAATCATCGCCTATATCGCCGCCGACAGCCGCCCCACCTTGCTGCTGCTAGACGAAGCGCAAGAATTGGCGCGGCTGCCGAATACCGAAGGCATGATACGCAGCTTGCGAACCGGCCTGGATATCAACCAAAGCCGCGTGAAAACCCTGTTTACCGGCAGCAGCACCAACGGCCTGCGCGCCATGTTCAACGACATCAAAGCCCCATTCTTCCACTTTTCCCACGCGCTGGATTTCCCCACTTTGGGGCAGGATTTCATCGATTTTTTGGCCGGCGTTTATCACGACCGAACCGGGCAGCAGCTGGATGCGGAGAAGTTTTACGCCATTTTCGAGCAGTTCAATAAAAGCCCGATGTATATCCGCGCCGTGATTCAAGACATGATCATCAACCCCGCGCTCAGCCTGGAAGCCGCCGCGCAAGTGCGGCTCGAACAGATGCAGGAAAACAGCAATATTCCGATGCAGTGGAAAGCATTAAGCGCCATCGAGCGGCTGCTGCTGCAATCGATGGCGCTGGGGGAGGTGAGCCCGTATGGTGCGGAATTCAGAGAGCAGGCCGCCCGGATATTGGGCGTGGAAAGCGTGAAAGTGAGCACCGTGCAAAGTGCCATTAGAAAGCTGCAACGCAAAGACATGATCAGCAAATTCGGCAACAGCGCGTTTCAAATCAACAATCCTTTGCTGCAAACGTGGCTGAAAGAGAATATGGAATAGCTGTAGGCTGGGTATAAATCATACCTAGCATCGGATTGAGGCTACCTGAAAATCTGCCAACCGCTTGGTATGGATTACGGTTGAGTTGGCGCGGATATTTTCAGGTAGCCTTTGCTATTGCTGTGGGTAGGGGTTAATCCTGCCCGTTTGCCCTTAAAGGCTACCTGAAAATGGGAAGCAGCCGCTAGAACCAGTATGCGGTTCGTGCACATTGGTTTTCAGGTAGCCTGCGCTCAGCCGCCGATGCGTTCCAGCAGCATCCGTTCGAGTTTGAGCTGGAAGGCGGTGTCGGCCAGCTGGGGGTGGCGGATTAGGAAGCTGTCTTCCACGCGTTCGTCGAAGGTGGCGATGGCGGCGTAGCTGAGGCTGATGTTGAGCTGGGCGAACACGTCGGCGATGTCGGCCAGCAGGAAGGCGCGGTTGGCGGCGATGATTTCCAGGGTGTAGGCGCCGGCGGTTTCTTCGGCGGAGAGGGTGATGCGCGGGGCGATGGGCAGGTGGCGCAGGCGGCGGCTCAGCTGGTGGGGCGTGGGCTCGGTGGCGCCCGGCGGGTGGTGCACGAATTGGTTTAATGCTTGCTGCAGGCGGCTGCTGATGCGCTCGATGTCGTCGGCGAGGCAGTTGGCGGGCAGTTGCAGCACGAAGGTGTCGAGGATGTATTGGTGGTCGGTAACGTAGGCGTGGGCGGCGAGGATGCCGAGCTGGTGGCGGCCGAACAGGCGGCACAAGCCGGCAAACAGGCGATCGCGGTTGGGCATAAACACCATCACCTGCAGGCCGCCGGTTGCGCCCAGGGGGCGGATGTGGGCTTGGGGCGTTGCGGCATCGGCAGCGAGCAGGGGCAGGTGCCACAGGATGATGTCGGCGCTGTGGCGCACGAAATAGGCCTGCCCGAGCTGCTGCCACAGTTCGCGGCTTTGCGCTTCGCCCACGCCCGCTTCGGCCAAGGCCTGGCGGGCTTTTTGCTGGCGGCGGCTCACGGCCATGTCGCGGCTGGTGGTTTGGCCGCCGAAGTATTGCAGGGCGGAGCGGAACAGGGTTTCGAGCAGGCTGGCTTTCCAAGCATTCCAGATTTTTGGATTGGTGCCGCGCATATCGGTCACGGTGAGCAGATAAAGCGCGGTGAGCCGCTCGGGCGTTTGCACGCGGCGGCAGAAGGCGGCCACCACGGCCGGGTCTTGGATGTCTTCTTTTTGCGCGGTGAGCGACATTAAAAGATGGTTGCCCACCAGCCACACGAGCAGGTCGGTTTCATATTGGCTCAGGAAATGGTCGGTGGCGAAGCGGCGGGCGTCTTCCATGCCCAGCTCGGCATGGTCGCCGCCGCGCCCTTTGGCGATGTCGTGAAACAGGGCGGCCAAATACAGCACGGGTTTGCGCTCGAAGGCGTGCATCAGGGCGCTGGCAAAAGGCAGCTCGTGGCTGTGCGCCTCCAGAGCCAGCCGGCGCATATTGCGCACCACCATCAGGATGTGGTCGTCCACGGGGTAAACGTGGAACAGGTCGTGCTGCAGCAGGCCGACGATTTTGTTCCACTCGGGCAAGTAATGCGAAAGCGCGCCGTAGAGGTTGAGGAAGCGCAGCAGGTGGGTGAGCCCGCCGCCGTGGCGGAAGAAGCCCACGAAGCGGCGGCGGTTGGCCGGATCGGCATAAAAACGGGCGTCGGTTTTCTGCACCGCCTGCCACCAGGCACGCAGGGTTTCGGGGGAGAGGCCGGAGAGGTGGCTGTATTGCTGCCACAGCTCCAGCACCTTAAAAATATGCTGCGGCTCGCGGCGGAACAGGGGTTTGTCGCGCACGGCGATGAGGTTGTTTACTTGGAAATAGTGCTCGTCCAAATCCATCGCCACGCGTGGCAGCGGCGAGGAAATGCGCCCGCGCAGCATCGGCAGCAGGATGCCGCTCAGCTGCTTCACGGTTTTCACCGCGCGGTAGAGCGTGTGCATCAGCCGCTCGCTGCGCACTTGTTTGCTTTCATCGGTGTAGCCCAGCGCGTAGGCCGCCTGCGGCTGCAAGTCGAAACGCAGCTGTTCCTGCGGCTTGCCGGCGGCCAGGTGCAGCTCGATGCGGATGCGCGCCAGGCTGCGGTGGCTGCGGCGCAGCATGGCCGCTTCGGTGCGGGTGAGGATGCCTTGGCGGGCCAGGCGGTGCAGTTGCGGCGAAATGCCCTGCACCCGTGCCAGCCAAAGCATGGTGTGGATATCGCGCAGGCCGCCGGGGCAGGTTTTCAGATTTGGCTCCAGGCTGCTGCCTGCTTGCGCTTTCAGATGCCGCTGCTGCAATTCCAGCAGTTTGCCCTCGGCAAAGGCGGTCAGGTCGCGCTGCACATCCAAATCGCGGCACAGGCGGGCAAACAATTCTTGGCTGCCGTGGAGCAGGCGGGCTTCGAGGAGCGAGGTGTCGCCGGTTAGGTCTTCCGCCGCCCCGGCGCACAGCTCGGCCACGCTGCCGGTTTTCAGCGAGGGGTTCAGCCCCATATCCCACAGGGTTTGCAGCCAAGTTTCAATTTGCTGCTGTTGCGTTTCATTCAGGGAATCGGCCGCCACAATGCCCAAATCCACATCGGAATGCGGATACATCTCGCCGCGCCCGAAGCCGCCCAGCGCCAGCAGCGCCAGCTCTCCTTCCGGCTGCATTTGCCGCCACAGCGCGGTAACGGTGTGCGAGAGCAGGGCGCTGTAGGCAGCAAAAAAACGCTGCGGGCTGCGGTGGCGGCGGTAGTCGGCAACGATTTGCCGTTTGTGCTCGGCCAGCTCTTGCGCCAAAAGCTGCGGGGATTGCGGCATGGTGGGATTCCTTGGATGGGGTGATGGTAGCCTTGGGATGGGAATGGGAAGGCTACCTGAAAATATTTGATTGGATTTTCAGGTAGCCTTATCTGGTTAAACCATGCGCCTACAGCCTGCTCACGCCGGTTACGCCTTTCACGTTGGCGAGGCTGGCGAGCACGTGCGGCAGATCGTCCACCTGATGTACTTCCAGCGTGAAGCGCAGGCTGGCCTGCAGGTTGCGCGATTGGGTTTGCACGGCGGTAACGTTGAGTTTGTGTCGCGCCAGTGCTTCGGAAATATCGCGCAACAGACCGTTGCGGTCTTGGGCGGATACTTCGATATCCACGGCAAACACTTGCCCGGCAGGCACGCCGGCCCAGCAGGCCGGCACAACTTTTTCAGCCGCGTCGGCGGCGAGTTTCTGGAAAGAGGCGCAGCCGATGCGGTGGATGGAAATGCCGCGCCCGCGCGTTACGAAGCCGGCGATTTCGTCGGGCGGGGCGGGTTTGCAGCATTTAGCCAACGAGGTGAGCAGGCCGGATTCGCCGTCTACCAAAATGCCGCCTTTGCCGCCGGTTTCTTTGATGCGCGACTGTTTGACGATGCTCTCGGTGCTCACGGGCGCGGCAGGCGGCTCGGCCAGCAGGCCGCAGGCTTTCTGCACGGCGCGGGGCATGATTTCGCCGTGTGCCACGGCGGTGTAGAGTTCGTCCGGTTTTTTGAAGCCGAGCTTTTCGGCCAAAGCCTGCATATTGGGCTTGGGCTGGACTTTGAGCAGGGTTTTTTCCAGCTGCAGCCGGCCTTGTTCGCGCACACTTTCGGCGTTTTGGCGGCGGATGTGGGCGCGGATTTTGGCGGCGGCCTTGTTGCTTTTCACCCAGCCTTCATACAGCCAGTTTACGGAGGGCTCGCCCTCTTTGGCGGCGATGATTTCCACGCGCTGGCCGTTCTCCAGCGGAGTGGAGAGCGGCACGATTTGGCCGTCTACCTTCGCGCCGCGACAGCGGTCGCCCAGGCTGCTGTGCAGGGCGTAGGCGAAGTCGATGGGAGTGGCGCCCACGGGTAGGGAGAGCACTTTGCCGTGCGGGGTGAGCACATAAATGGTGTCGTTGAAGAGCTCGGTTTGGAAGGCGGCGGCGAGGTCGGCTTTGCCGCTCTCGGCCATGTTTTCGCGCCAATCCAAGAGTTGGCGCAGCCAGGCGATTTTCTGCTCATACGCGGAATCGCCTTTGCCGCCTTCTTTATAACGCCAGTGCGCGGCCACGCCGAATTCGTTGAATTGGTGCATTTCTTTGGTGCGGATTTGCACCTCGATGCCTTTGTCTTCCGGGCCGACAATCACGGTGTGCAAGCTTTTGTAGCCGTTGCCTTTGGGGTTGGCGATGTAGTCGTCGAATTCGCCGGGGATGGGCTGCCACAGGCTGTGCACGATGCCCAGCACGGTGTAGCACTCGGGCACGCTGTTCACCAGCACGCGCACGGCGCGGATGTCGTAGAGCCCTTCGAAATCGAGCTTTTTCTTCACCATCTTGCGGTAGATGGAGTAGATGTGTTTGGGGCGGCCGGCCACGTCGTAATCGCGGATGCCGTATTTGGCCAGCTCGGCTTTGAGGATGCCGAGGAAGTGGTCGATATAGTGTTGCCGCTCGGGGCGTTTTTCGTCGAGCAGGTGGGCGATGCGGCGGTATTCTTCGGGATTTTGGTGGCGAAAGCCGAGGTCTTCGAGCTGCCATTTGAGCTGCCACACGCCCAAGCGGTTGGCCAGCGGGGCGAAAATATCCAGCGTTTCTTTGGCAATGCTGCGTTTTTCCGGGCTGTCGGGGCAGCTGCCGAGGTATTGCATGGTGCGGGTGCGCAGGGCGAGCTTGATCAGCACCACGCGGATGTCGGACACCATAGCCAACAGCATTTTGCGCATGGTTTCGGCCTGTGCGGCACGCTCTTCAGGCGTGGCCAAGCCGTCTACGCGGGCAAAGTGGGTGAGCTTCTGCACTTGGTCGATACCTTGCACCAGGCTGCATACGGTTTGGCCGCATTGCTCGGCTACCTGAAGCTGCCAATCCCCGCCCTGCTTGGACATACCCGACAATATGGTGGCGGCCACGGCTTCGGGCAGCAAATCGAGCTGTGCCACCATCTGTGCGGCACCCACGGTGTGCGGTAGCAGCGGCTCGCCGGCGTGGGTTTGCGCGTCGGCGGGGTAGTGCGTCTCGGCCAGCGCAAGCGCCTGCTGCAAGAGTGCGCGGTCGGCCTCGTTTTGCTGCGCGGCATAGCCTTTCAGCCAGGCCAAACATTCTTGCAGGTTGGTTACATGCGTGTCTGAATAGCCGGTCTCCATGGTTTCCCCTTTTTTGCGGTATGAATTTTTACGGTATGAAAGTTGATTGTAACCAAAAATCCGGCCAGTGGGGCCTGGTTGGTGCAGGGAGTTTGATGCAGGTGCAATTTTGTGTGGGGAAGTGGTAAGATTCGCGTTTCGCACAGGCTACCTGAAAGATACCCGCTATGCTGTTCCATCCCGAAGTCATGACCGTTGAAATGCTGGCGCAGAAAATCCGCAAAATCCCCAACTGGCCGCAGGAAGGCGTGCTGTTTCACGACATCACCCCCGTGCTGCAAAGCCCGGAATACTTCCGCCTGCTGGTGGATTTGCTCACCTACCGCTACATGACGCAAGACATCGATGTGGTGGCCGGGCTGGACGCGCGCGGCTTCATCATCGGCGCCGCGCTGGCTTATCAGCTCAACGTGGGTTTTGTGCCCATTCGTAAGAAAGGCAAGCTGCCCTTCACCACCGTTTCCGAAAGCTATGCGCTCGAATATGGCGAAGCTACCGTGGAAATCCACACCGACGCCATTAAAGACAACGCCCGCGTGTTGCTGGTGGACGACCTTGTGGCCACCGGCGGCACCATGCACGCCGGCATCAAGCTCATCCGCAAGCTCGGCGGGAATGTGGTGGAAGCTGCCGCTATCCTTGAATTTACCGACCTACCCGGCGGCGACCGCGTCCGCAACGAAGGCGTGCCCCTGTTTACCCTGTATCAAAACAGCGGCGCGGTCACAGAAGAGCATACGGCGCCGCAGGCCGGCTAAAACCTCCATATCCATATCGGGCTTTCAGGCTACCTGAAAGCCGGATGATTTTTGGTGCAGCAGCATTTGATGCCGCCGGATAAAACGGTGCCGTATCGGCAGTATCAAAAGGCAGGGCAGTTCGCTATAATCGCCCACGCAGTATTTACCCGTGTTTTGATAAGGACCATGCTATGAAACTGTATCTTCCCCTGATTGCCGCCGCCGTTCTGGCGCTGGCTGCCTGCGGCGGCGAAACCGCCCCCAGCGCGCCCGCTTCCGAAGCCCACCACGACCACGCTGCTTCGGCCGCCTCCGCCGCTTCCCAAGCCGCGCCGGCCTCTGAAGCCGCCTCCGCTCCCGCCGCAGCTGCCGAAGGCTGCTCGAAATTGGTGGAAACCGGCGACAGCATGCAGTACAACACTGCTGAAATCAGTGTGCCCAAAGGCTGTACCGACTTTACCGTTACCCTCAAACACACCGGCAGCATGCCCAAAACCGCAATGGGGCATAACATTGTGATTACTGCCGAGGGCGATGTGAACGGCGTAAACAACGACGGCGTGGGTGCAGGCCCGGACAACGATTATGTGAAACCCGGCGACGAGCGCGTGATTGCCCACACCAAAATCATCGGTGGCGGCGAAGAATCCTCCGTTACCTTCCCCGTGGCCAAACTGGCTGCCGGCACCAACTACAAATTCTTCTGTTCTTTCCCCGGCCATGCCGGCGTGATGAACGGCGTGGTGAAACTGGCGGATTAATCTCCAAGGGTTTGCCCAAACAGGCAAAAGGCTACCTGAAAGTTCAGGTAGCCTTTTTTGCTGGCCGGATATGGATGCCGGTTCAGGTAGCCTTATCTTGAAAGGCCGCGCCCGTTTACTCCGGCAGCACTTCTTCCGCTGCTTCCTGCACCAAGGCCGAAGCTGTTTCGATAACGGTTTGTTCGCCATTAGCTTCCAGCGGCAAACGAGCCAAAATGGTTTCGCTGGCACGCACTTTTTCGCCGATGGCCACCAGCGGCACGGCATCGGTGGGCAGATACACATCCACCCGCGAGCCGAAACGGATAAAGCCGTAGCGTTGGCCACGCGTGATTTTTTCGCCCGGCTGCACGTAGCACAGAATGCGCCGCGCCACCAAACCGGCCACCTGCACAAAGGTCAGCTCGCGCCCGCTCTTCGTGGTGGCGAACACCGCATTGCGTTCGTTTTCCGTGCTGGCCTTATCCAGCGCGGCGTTGACGAATTGGCCGGGGAAGTAGTCCACCTGCGTTACCGTGCCGTCAACCGGCGCGCGCTGCGAATGCACGTTGAACACGTTCATAAACACGCTGATTTTCAGCGCGGGCACTTTGCGGAACGGATCTTCGGCTCGTTCCACCACCACGATGCGCCCGTCGGCCGGGCAGAGCACGGCTTCCGGATCGGCCGGAATATCGCGCGCCGGATCGCGGAAAAACTGCACCGCAAACACGGTGAACACCCAAAACGGCAGCGACCACCAGCCGCAGCAGATGCTCACCAGCACGCTCAGCAGCAGCCCGCCCAAAATAAACGGCCAGCCTTCCCGCGCAATCAGCGGGTGGGGGTAGAAACGGTTCACGGTATATCCTTTTTGAATTGAGTTGGAATGGGGCAGGATTATACAAGATACGGGATAGAGGGAAAGCGGCTTGCACCAAATCGATGAGGCTACCTGAAAGCATGAGCTTCAACGAAGTTAAAACAGCCCCGTCTGTATTTTCAGGTAGCCTCAGCCTCCGTTACCACTGCTCGCCGCGTTCGCCTGTGCGGTCGCCCCAAGTTTCGTCTGGTTCGTAGGGCAGCACCATCATGGCCGCGAGCCAGCCGCCAACCGCAAACAGTGCGGGCAGCACATACCACGGCGGCGTGGCCATCAGCCGGCTGAACATGCCGTCGGGTACGGGCAGCATGCCCTCTAAAGTGTTGGCAATCAGCTGGTTGAACTCCGGCACCACATCCACACCCGCCAGTTGCGGCAGGGCATACAAAACCGCCGTCAGTCCCATCCAGGCCAAAGTGGCCATTGTCCGTCCCGGCAGATTATTTTGCCAAGCCAAGCGGCCGGCCAGCCAGCCCGTGAGCAGGGCGGGCAGCGCGAGTAGCCACAGGCAGTGGATGGCCGATGTCAGTACGATGCTCAAACCGTTGAATCCCGCCAGGCGCAGCAGCATGGCCTGCGGCGACTGCCAGCCGCCTTTCCACAACATGGTTAGAGCGCCGTAGAGCAGGCCGCAGGAAATGCCTGCATACAGCACATACCAAATCATCGTTTGCCGCTGCGGCAAATGTTGCCGATTGCCCATGGCCGGTTCCTTGATTTCACCAAAGGCACACAGGCTACCTGAAAGCGCCATGCGCGTAAACCGGCTGGCTTTAACTTCGTTGAAGCTCACGCTTTCAGGTAGCCTGTTCCGGCTGGACAAGTTCATGCGTTTAGGCACACAATCCCAGCCTTCAACCATCTTGCCAAACAAAGGAGCATCATGAGCCAGAACAACGCCACCATTCTGCAAACCCTGCCTGTTGGCCAAAAAGTCGGCATCGCCTTTTCCGGCGGGCTCGACACCTCCGCCGCCCTCCTGTGGATGAAACTCAAAGGCGCGCTGCCTTATGCCTACACAGCCAACCTCGGCCAGCCCGACGAAGACGACTACAACGCCATTCCCAAAAAAGCGATGGAATACGGCGCGCAAAACGCCCGCCTGATTGACTGCCGCGCGCAGTTGGCGCACGAAGGCATCGCCGCCATCCAATGCGGCGCGTTCCACGTTTCCACCGGCGGCATCGCCTATTTCAACACCACGCCTTTGGGCCGCGCAGTAACCGGCACCATGCTCGTTTCCGCCATGAAGGAAGACGACGTGAACATCTGGGGCGACGGCAGCACCTACAAAGGCAACGACATCGAACGCTTCTACCGCTACGGCCTGCTCACCAATCCCGCGCTGAAAATCTACAAACCCTGGCTCGACCAGCAATTTATCGACGAACTCGGCGGCCGCCACGAAATGAGCGAATTCCTCATCGCCAACGGCTTCCAATATAAAATGTCGGTAGAAAAAGCCTATTCCACCGATTCCAATATGCTCGGCGCGACGCATGAGGCCAAAGATTTGGAGTTTCTGAACAGCGGCATCAAAATCGTTAAACCCATTATGGGCGTGGCGTTTTGGGATGAAAACGTGGCAGTGAAAGCCGAAGAAGTGCGCGTGCGCTTTGAAGAAGGCGTGCCGGTGGCATTAAACGGCCAAACTTTTGCCGACGCAGTGGAACTCTTCCTTGAAGCCAACCGCATCGGCGGCCGCCACGGCTTGGGCATGAGCGACCAAATCGAAAACCGCATCATCGAAGCCAAATCGCGCGGCATTTACGAAGCCCCCGGCATGGCGCTGCTGCATATCGCCTACGAACGCTTGGTCACCGGCATCCACAACGAAGACACCATCGAACAATACCGCATCAACGGCCTGCGCCTCGGCCGCCTGCTGTATCAAGGCCGCTGGTTCGACAGCCAAGCGCTGATGCTGCGCGAAACGGCGCAACGCTGGGTGGCCAAAGCCATCACCGGCGAAGTAACGCTGGAACTGCGCCGCGGCAACGACTATTCGATTCTGAACACCGAATCGCCCAATCTCACCTACTCGCCCGAACGCCTGAGTATGGAAAAAGTGGAAAACGCCGCCTTCACGCCGCTTGACCGCATCGGCCAGCTCACCATGCGCAACCTCGACATTACCGACACCCGCGCCAAACTCGGCATCTACGCCGACAGCGGCCTGCTCTCGCTGGGCGAAGGCTCGGTGTTGCCGAAACTGGGCAGCGGCAAGTAAGCTCGGTCTGTATAAAAAGGCTACCTGAAACGAAACTGCCGAAGGCAGCCGAGTTTCTGCGAAGCCAAAATTTTCAGGTAGCCTCATCAACAAAGGCTACCTGAAATTGCTTTCGGGCAGCCGCCTGCCCATGCGCTATAATGCCGCATCTTCAATCCATTCCGCCTGATGCCATGCCACGCCGCCCCCCATTCCAGCCCGACAAATCCCTCAGCCGCCCCGAGCGCGTATTGCTGGTGGGCGTGATGCTGGCCGACAGTTTCTCCGGCAGCAACGAGCAGCGCGCCCGCGCTTTTCAAAATGTGCTGGACGAAGCCGCCGAGCTGGTGCGTGCCGGCGGCGGGGAGTTGGTGCACGTTTCCACCGCCCGCCGCGACCGCCCCAGCGGCGCATTGTTTGTGGGCACAGGCAAAGCCGAGGAGCTGGCGGCCGAAGTGCAGGCGCACAATATCGAATTGGCCGTGTTCAACCACGAGCTCACGCCCACGCAGGAGCGCAACCTCGAAGCCAAGCTACAATGCCGCGTGCTCGACCGCGTGGGGCTGATTCTCGCCATTTTCGCCCAGCGCGCGCAAAGCCAGGAAGGCCGCCTGCAAGTGGAGCTGGTACAGCTCACCCACCTCTCCGGTCGCCTGGTACGCGGCTACGGCCACCTGCAAAGCCAAAAAGGCGGCATCGGCCTCAAAGGCCCGGGCGAAACCCAGCTCGAAACCGACCGCCGCCTAATCGCCCAAAAAATCACCACCCTGAAAAAACGCCTTGCCGACGTGCGCCGCCAGCGTGCCACCCGCCGCAAAGCCCGCCAGCAGGGCAGCCTGCCCACTTTCGCCCTAGTGGGCTACACCAACACCGGCAAATCCAGTTTGTTTAACCGCCTCACCAAAGCCGACGTGTTGGCCAAAGACCAGCTCTTCGCCACGCTCGACACCACCGCCCGCCGCCTGTATCTCGACCGCGAACACAGCATCATCCTCACCGACACCGTAGGCTTCGTGCGCGACCTGCCGCACCGCCTGGTGGCCGCCTTCTCCGCCACGCTGGAGGAAACTGCCCAAGCCGACGTATTGCTCCATGTGGCCGACGTTTCCCAGCCCGACTACGAGCAGCGCATGGAAGACGTCAACCGCGTGCTGGCTGAAATCGGCGCCGCTGATGTGCCGCAGCTCTTGCTGTATAACAAAATCGACCTCCTGCCCGCCGAGCAGCAACAGCCCGGCATCCTGCGCAGCAAAAGCGGCCAAATCGCCGCCGTGCGCCTTTCCGTTACCCAAAGCCTGGGCTTAAAAGACTTTCGCCAGGCATTGATTGAATGGGCGGATACGCATAGCAAGGCATCAGGCGGTAAAGAGGCTAGCTGAAACAGCTATAGTCGGGACACTTTATTTCCTACAGTGTCGGCTTGCCTTCCCCTGTTTGTCGACGTGGGCTAAGGTGGATTGCCCATGCGGTTGCCCTGGTTATTTATTGTTTGGAAAGGCTACCTGAAAGTGAAGCTAAAAATTTCAGGTAGCCTTTTTAATTTGAATTGTTTGGTATTTACACATGGCGGATTCCAAGGTGGAAAGGCTACCTGAAAAACCAAAAGCCGGGCATGAGCCCGGCTGGTTTCATTTTTACTATCCGCACCTTTATCAAAACTGTTTTCAGGTAGCCTCTGTCTGCTAAACCAGCTGCTCGCCCCAATGCAGTTTTTGGCGCAGGGTTTTGTAGTATTGGTAGTTGGTGGGGTGCAGCACGCGCAGGGTGTTGCGGTAGCGGCGGATGGTGAGCCGGTTCATACTGTGCAGGTCGATGTGGGATTGGCCGTCGCAATGCACGCGGGCGTTGTCGGCTTTGGTGATGAGGATTTCGATTTCGCAGCTGTCGGGCACCACGATGGGGCGGTTGGTCATGGATTGCGGGCAGATGGGCACGAGTGTGAGGGCGCGTAGGGTGGATTGCAGAATCGGCCCGCCGGCGGCCAGGGCGTAGGCGGTGGAGCCGGGGGGGGTGGATACAATCAGCCCGTCGGAGCGTTGGGTATAGACGAATTCTTGGTTGATAAATACTTCGAATTCAATCATCTGCCCCAAGCCGCCACGGCTGATGACGACTTCGTTGAGAGCCAGCGCGGTGCAGTCGGATTCGTCGTGGCGCTGCACGGTGCATTCGAGCATGATGCGCTCTTCGGGCAGGTATTGGCCGGCGAGCATGCGCGAAATGTCGGCAATCATGTTTTGGCGCGGCACTTGGGTGAGGAAGCCTAAATGCCCCAGATGCACGCCCATGATGGGGATGCGGTAGGGGGCAAGTTGGCGGGCTACGGATAAAAATGTGCCGTCTCCTCCGAGCACCAGCACCAAATCGCAGCAGGTACCCATGTCTTCTTTAGACACTCTGCGGCAGCGTTCGGTTAGCAGGTTGGCAGACAAATCGACACCGCATTCTTCGTCTAGCAGCACTTCGATGCTGTTTTCTAAAAAGAAGGCCACCAGTTCGCTCAGTGTTTCGCCCAATTGCGGGGTGTTGGGGCGGGTAACGATGCCGATGCGGTGAAATTGGCTGTGTTTCATGTGGTGTAATGGAGAAATTATGGGGAAATTACGTTAGGCCGAACTCTACCTGATTTTCAGGTAGCCTGAAAGGCAGGAGCGGGGTAGGGCGGGGCAACGAAGCAGCCTTCTTATTTTAAATTCACTATATTTTGTTTTTTATCATGCGGCTGATAGAATGCCGCGCCGTGTGGCTTTATGTTTCAGGTAGCCTTTTGTGTGGACACAGGCTACCTGAAACATAAAGCCGGAATATTGATTTCTTTTTCAGGTAGCCTCATGCCGCAATCCACTCCGCCACCGGCACTCGCCCTGCTCGGTCCCACCGCTGCCGGCAAAACCGCGCTCGCGCTTGCTTTGGCGGAACAGCTGCCGCTGGAAATCGTCAGCCTCGATTCCGCGCTGATTTACCGCGGCATGGACATCGGCACCGCCAAGCCCACTCCGGCCGAGCGCGCTGCCGTACCACACCATCTCATCGATATCATCAACCCGCCGCAAAGCTACAGCGTGGCCGATTTTTTGAACGATTGCTTGCGCCTGTGCCGTGAAATCCATGCGCGCGGCCGCCTGCCGCTGATTGTGGGCGGCACCATGATGTACTACCACGCCCTCGTTAACGGCCTCAACAGCCTGCCCGCCGCCAATCCTGAAATCCGCCGTCAACTGCAAGAGCAAAAACAGCAACACGGCCTGCCGCACCTGTATGCCCAACTGCAACAGGCCGATCCTGCCACTGCCGCCCGCCTCAAGCCCGGCGACAGCCAGCGCATCGAACGCGCATTGGAAGTGTGGCTGCTCACCGGCCGGCCGCTCAGCCAACACTTCGCCGAACAGCCCAGCGCCACGCCAATGCTCTCCCTGCGCAGCATCGCCCTGATTCCGGCGCAACGTGAAAGGTTGCACCATAATATCGAACAACGCTTCCACGCCATGCTGGAGCAAGGCTTTCTCGAAGAAGTACGCCAACTGCAAGCGCAATATCCCGAACTCAATCCAGATTACCCCGCCGTGCGCTGCGTGGGCTACCGCCAAGCCTGGGCGCACCTGCAAGGCGAAACCGACCGCAACACTTTCATCGCCCAAGGCATTGCCGCCACCCGCCAGCTCGCCAAGCGCCAGCTCACCTGGTTGCGCAAACTGCCCGCCGATTTGGTGATTGACCCGTTTTCAGGTAGCCTCCAGCAACACAGCCAAGCCATTCATTCTTTTTACCAACAACACTTCGCATGAGCACTTCCGCCCCCGCCTCTTTCCGCCGCCGTTTCGCCGCCCTGTGCTACGAAGCCTTGCTGCTGGCCGCCGTAACCTGTGTGGCCTTTATCCCTGCCGCCGCCGCCAATATGGCGTTGCATACTGTGCCGCTGCTGGCCGAAACCGCCGTGGCGCTGATTATTCTCGCTGTGTGGTGGGGCTATTTCCGCCTCTGCTGGCACAGTCCGCGCGGGCAAACCCTGCCGATGAAAGTGTGGCGGCTGCAGCTGCAAACCCCCGCCGGCAGCCGCCCCAGCCTGCGCCAACTGCGCCTGCGTTTCATCTGGGCTACTGTGCTGCTTTTGCTGCTGCCGCTCGCCTCCTTCGGTATCCTGCGCCAACTCACTCCCCTGCCGCCCCAAACCGTGGCCGGCATAGCATTGGCGTGGTGGATATTGCCCATCGGCTTTGCCCTTATCCACCCCTCCCGCCAATTTCTCTACGACTACCTTGCTGGTACGGTTTTAACGGAGAAAGTGGGAGAAAGGAAATAGCATTCGCTGCTATATAAGCGGCTATTTGAAGGGCTGGTTGTAGCGTAGTTAAGATTCAAACTATAGTTATCCGAAAAGGTATGGGACAAGATGGTGGGCTTGTATTGTTTTTATTTGGATGATTATGTAACTAGAGCCCTTCTTGTGTACCAAGTTGAGTTGTTCTAGTGCAACGTCCCCCGTTTACTGTTTGCATGGACAGATGATTGCTCAGCCATAATGGGAAAAAGGCTACCTGAAATATTCAGGTAGCCTTTTTGTTGCTGCAGACAACAGCGTAGGTTTATTCCGCAGTCGGTACAACAACCACAGTAATATTGGCCACGGCATCGGTATGCAGGGCGATTTCGATTTCGTATTCGCCAACTGTCTTGAACGGGCCATTGGGCAGGCGTACATTAGCTTTAGCAGCTTCTACACCAAATGCACGGATAGCTTCAGCGATGTCGGCGTTGGTTACAGAACCGAACAGACGGCCATCCACGCCAGCTTTTTGTGCGATGGTGATAGATTGGCCTTCCAGTTTGGCCTGGCGAGCCTGTGCATCGGCCAGAATTGCAGCTTGACGAGCCTCGAGCTCAGCACGGCGGGCTTCGAAATCGGCCAGGGCAGCTTCGGTAGCGCGCTTGGCTTTGCCTTGCGGAATCAGGAAGTTACGGGCATAGCCATTTTTTACGGTTACTACATCACCCAGATTGCCCAAGCCACCAATTTTTTCTAACAGAATGATTTGCATAATATAAATTCTCCGTTAATTATTTGTGTTGGTCGGTGTAGGGCAGCAGAGCCAGGAAACGGGCACGTTTTACGGCCACAGACAGCTGGCGCTGATAGTGAGCTTTGGTGCCAGTAATACGGGCGGGGATGATTTTGCCGTTTTCAGAAATGAAATCTTTCAGCAAATCAACTGATTTGTAATCTACTTGTTTGATGCCTTCTGCAGTAAAGCGGCAGAATTTTCTACGTTTAAATGTTTGACGAGCCATCTCATTCAACCTTTATTTTCAATAATTGTCTGTATATGCAATATGGGGCGACGGTATTTTTGGCTGTAAGCTGCAAGAAATCCGGATATATCCACCATACTGCCTGCTTTGTATTGCCAGAGTTTTGCCTGTTCGCCGATTAATTTCGCCTGGAGTTCAAACCGGGCGAGATAGGGTTCACCTGCTTCTGTCTGCCACGATTCATGCTCTAGCATCAATCCCAATACGGCTATGCCGGCCGGGGTGTAGCGCAAGGTGTCGGCATCTTTGATGCGGGCGGTAAGGCTTACAGTATTGTTCAAAATCTCACGCTTAGGCTTCGGCAGCAGCTTCTTCCTGAGGCTGGCCGTTCAGCAGGTTTTTGGATTTTTCTTCCTTCATCATGGGAGAAGCTTCAGTAACGGCTTCATCCATTTTGATAGTCAGGTGGCGCAATACGGCGTCGTTGAAGCGGAAACCGGTTTCCAGCTCTTCGATGGCAGCCGGGGTGCACTCGATATTCATCAGCACGTAGTGTGCTTTGTGCAGCTTGTTGATGGGGTAGGCCAATTGGCGGCGACCCCAGTCTTCCAAGCGGTGAATGTGGCCGCCAGACTCGGTAATCAGGGTTTTGTAACGTTCAACCATAGCGGGCACTTGCTCGCTCTGGTCGGGATGAACGATAAATACAATCTCGTAATGACGCATGTTATCTCCTTATGGCTAAATACAGCCCGCCGTCATGCGGAAACAGCGGGCAAGGGGTGGAAAACGCGGCATTATATCGGCAAAATACAGCGTAAGCAAGCATTTGCTGAGTAGGGCGTGGTGACTAGCTTGGTATGTGTGCAATATTTCACACCGTTAACACAGGCTACCTGAAAAAGAAGATTCAATGGCTTGCAGATAAGCTTTGGGATACAAAAAACCCGTATGCCGAAGCATACGGGTTTCAATTTGGGGTGGCTGATGGGGCTCGAACCCACGACAACCGGAATCACAATCCGGGGCTCTACCAACTGAGCTACAGCCACCATAAAACTTTTATGGCGCGCCCGACAGGAATCGAACCTGTAACCGCCCGCTTAGAAGGCGGGTGCTCTATCCGGTTGAGCTACGGGCGCTCTACCTATCCTGTCGTTCACAATTTTTCGGAGAACTTTGGTCGGGGCGGTGGGATTCGAACTCACGACCCTCTGCTCCCAAAGCAGATGCGCTAACCAGACTGCGCTACGCCCCGATAAGAAAGGTGAATTCTACTCATACTGCTTTTACCCTGTCAAGCAGGTAATGCAAAATTAAATATCAGTTTTAATTTGTTTGTATGGTTTCATTCTAAATAACAGTATGTTAATTGAAGATATGCTTACACAACATCGGTGCATATATGCATAAGAAGTTTACATGACCAAAGCCTCTTCCAACCTAAAAGTGTTATGAACAACATGCTATAATTGCCAAGCCAACAATCGTTGAAACCTCAGCAAAATCGCCGGCTATAGCATATGTTGCTGCACGAAGTGTTTTTATTTTTTATCAATAGATTAATACATGATCTAATTTTTATCCGAGGCAGCCATTCAGCCCATCCATTTTACTTCCCCACCCAACCCGACAGAAAAGGAACAGCCTATGACAGCCCAGCTTCTCGATGGTAAAGCCGTTGCTAACGAACGTCTGCTGAAACTTGCCGACAAAGTGGCCAAGCGGCGCAAACAAGGCTTGCGCCCCCCGTGTTTGGCTGTTTTGCTGGTTGGCAGTGATCCTGCCAGTGTTGTGTATGTGAACAACAAAAAAATTGCCTGTGAAAAGGCTAGTTTCGACTCCCGTTCCTACGAATTGGCAGCGTCCACTACCGAAGAAGAGCTGCTGCAACTGATTGACGAACTCAATGCCGCCCCTGATGTGGACGGTATTTTGGTGCAGCTGCCTTTGCCGGCACACATTAACAGCCAGTCGGTAATCGAGCGCATTCAGCCGGATAAAGACGTGGATGGTTTCCATCCTTACAACGTTGGCCGCTTGGCCGTGAAAATGCCGCTGATACGCCCATGCACACCTAAGGGCGTGATGACCTTATTGGAAACTTACGGCGTGGAGCTGCGCGGCAAAAAAGTGGTGATTGTGGGTGCATCCAATATTGTCGGCCGCCCGCAGGCGCTGGAAATGCTGCTGGCCGGTGCCACGGTTACCGTATGCCACCGCTTCACCGTAAACTTGGAGCATGAAGTTTCTGAAGCCGATGTAGTGGTAGTGGGCGTGGGCAAACCCAAGCTGATTCAGGGTAGCTGGATTAAATCCGGCGCTGTGGTGGTGGATGTTGGCATCAACCGGTTGGCAGACGGTACGCTCTGTGGTGATGTGGATTTTGAAGCCGCCAAAGAACGCGCTTCCATGATTACCCCTGTTCCCGGCGGCGTAGGCCCGATGACCATCGCCACCCTGTTGGAAAACACCTTCTACGCAGCCACCCTGCACGACCAACCGGCAGCCTAGGCGCATATCGGTGCACAATAAAGGGCAAACAGCCATATCGACTGTTTGCCCTTGTTTTTCTAAATGATATAACCACCAAAAGGCTACCTGAAACCCTACGGGGCAAGCCACACAATATTTTCAGGTAGCATCTCACTCTTCAGCCAACATTTCCTGAAACGCCTGGAACAGCTCACGCTCTTCAAAACGCGCATGGCCGCGCAGGGTTTCGGCAAACGTTTTCATCCAATCGGGATTGTCGAACTCGGGCGCTGCCAGCATTCGGCGCAACAGCGCATGTTCTTCCTCAAAACGCCGTTGCATGGCCGGCTGTGCCAATTTATTCCACCACGGCGCAAACAGCGCTTCCTCCTCGGCAAAATGCGCCAGCAAATCATCTTTTTGCTTGGCAAAATCGGCACGGTGATCTGCGGCAGGATCGCGCAAGATACGGGCACACATGGCCAGTGAATGGTGGTGGTCTTGCGACAGCGGAATCAGCAGGGGATGGCGTTTCATTTTTCAGGTAGCCTGAAGTGGTTGCACAATAGCCGGATTATATAGCGGACAGTGCAAAACGCCCACAAACACGCCGCCATTTCATGATAGACTGCCCGCCGTTTGCCATTCCGTTTTCCTAATTGAAATGACCCCGCAAAAACTTGTTATCGCCAGCCGCGAAAGTGCCCTCGCCATGTGGCAGGCCGAACACATCCAATCCCGCCTGCGTGCGCTCTACCCCGGCTGCGAAGTATCCATCCTCGGCCTCACCACCCAAGGCGACCGCATTCTCGATAAAACCCTCTCCAAAATCGGCGGCAAAGGCCTGTTTGTGAAAGAGCTCGAACAAGCCCTATCCGACGGCCGCGCCGACCTTGCCGTACACTCTATTAAAGACGTGCCGATGGTATTGCCCGAAGGCTTTGCCCTGGCCGCCATCTGCGAACGCGAAAGCCCGTTTGATGCCTTCGTTTCCAACAACTACCAGCGGCTTGAAGACCTGCCCGCCGGCGCCGTTGTCGGCACGTCCAGCCTGCGCCGCGAAGCCCAGCTACGCGCCCGTTTCCCGCAGCTTCAGGTAGCCCCTTTGCGCGGCAACGTGCAAACCCGCCTTGCCAAACTCGACCAGGGCGACTACGCCGCCATCATCCTGGCCGAAGCCGGCCTCAAACGCCTCGGCCTCACCCAGCGCATCCGCCACACCCTCTCCCCCGCCGACAGCCTGCCCGCCGCCGGCCAAGGCGCGCTCGGCATCGAAATCGCCGTGCACCGCAGCGAACTGCTGCCCCTGCTCGCCCCCCTGAACCACGCCCAAACCGCCGCCTGCGTTACCGCCGAACGTGCCCTCGCCCGCGCGCTGGGCGGCAGCTGCCAAGTGCCGCTGGCCGCCTACTGCACCAAGCAAGACGGCCTGCTCACCCTGCACGGCCTGGTCGGCCATCCTGACGGCTCCGTCATCCTGCGAGAAGAAGCCCAAGCCCCGCGCGAATACGCCGATGCCCTCGGCCGCGCCGTCGCCAAGAAACTGGCCGACAACGGCGCCCAAGAGCTCATCGCCGCCGTGCTGGCCGAGCAGGCCACCTGAAAAAGTATAGTGAATTTAACTTAAACCAGTACAGCGTTGCCTCGCCTTGCCGTACTATCTGTACTGTCTGCGGCTCGGCCGCCTTGTCCTGATTTTTGTTAATCCACTATAGAAATCAACCCGAACGGCATCAGGGCAGTATTTCAATAAAAGCAAAACAAATGCCCTCCAAACGTTTTCAGGTAGCCTGTGTTTGAGGCTACCTGAAAACGCAATTTGCAACGAAATTATGATTTTATATGCTATTTATCTAGTATCAAACACCTCAAAGCGATTGACCACATGGTAATAGACCGCGAACAAGCCATGCGCCAACTGGCCGAACACGAAATCAGCCAACTCTCTGACGAACAAAAGCTCAATCTGGTTTTGGATTATTGGTATTTGTTTGAAGACTTTGACCTCAGCCACGAATTAAAATTCTTTCTCGCCAACCATGAAGCCGAAAGCCTAACCGAATACACCGATTTTTTCCGCCTCATCGTCCTTATTGGATTGGCGGATAAATGTAAAATATTCAACAACAAATACCTAGCCGAAGAATTAAAACGTTATACTCAAAACGAATTTCAAGTAAGCGGCAACGAAAAACAAACCTTATCCCCTTGCCCCTGCTGCTCGTTTTATTCCCTCAGTCCTCCAACGGATTACGCTGTTTGCCCGATTTGCCAATGGGAAAACGACGGCACGGCTGGCGAGCAATACTCCGCCATCAACCGCGGCACACTCAGCCGCTATCGGGAAAACTTCCTGAAAAAGCATTCAAAAAGCCCACTACACACCAAATACATTTTGTAAACGGTTCTACACAGAGGCCGTCTGACTCTCCCCAGAAAGGCAAAAACCATGAAACCTAAATCCCTCTACCGCGCCGCCCTACTCGAATACCTCTATTGCGCCTCCTTTGCCGCCGATCCTGCCGAAGCCCGCGCCGCCTACCGCAGCTACCGCCAGCTCGCCAAAAAAGGCTGTCCCGACGGCTGGTTCGGCCTCGGTCGCGCCCGCCAGTACGGCTACGGCGTCAAACCAAACCGAGCCAAGGCCGAAAAATACTACCGCCGCGCCGCCAAACTCGGCCACGCCGAAGCACAGGAAGCCCTCGGTTGCCTATACGAATTTGCCGAAAAGCCCGACTATCGGCGCGCCCGCAAATGGTACGCCCACGCCCTTGAGCAACACAGCAGCGATACCCCCGATGCAGCCTACCGCCTCGGTTACCTATATGAAAAAGGCCTCGGCGGTAAAAAAGACATCCAAACGGCCTGCCAGCTCTACCGCAAAGACGCCAAGGCTGGCCATCCCGATGCCCAACGCGCCCTCGGTTACTGCTACGAAAAAGGCCTAGGCCTGCCCGAAAACCATGCCAAAGCCCGCAAATGGTACGCTCGCGCCGCCTTGCAGGCAGATGCCACCGCCTGCAACAACCTAGGCTTCCTCCACTACAACGGCAAAGGCGTGCGCCGCAGCAAAAGCCAGGCGAAAAAATGGTACAAACTCGCCGCCCGCGCAGGCAGCATCATTGCATTATCGAACCTCGGCGATCTCTATGAAGACGCAGGCCGTCTGAAAAAAGCCGTCCGCTACTACCGCCGTGCCGCCGAGGCAGGCAACAAATATGCTGCCAAGCAATTGAAGCGGTTGGACAAGTAATCACCGGCCGTTTTCAGACAGCCTTTTTGTAGAAGGCCGTCTGAAAACAAAAATCGGCAGGTACAGGTAGGATTTTGTCATCCGGCCTGCTCCTGCCGATTGCCGATTAAAGAGATTACAGCCGCCAGTTCAGTTTGAACATGATATTGCGCGGCATGCCGTAAAAATTATAGGCACCATTGATGATTAGGTTGAACCATGTATTTACGTTTCTTTCCTGAAAACACCACCTCGATAGAACATGCCGAAGTTATTCTCGAAAAGAATGATACCCTTGAGGACATTAAAGCATTTATGAATCAGCATCAATGCTTCAAGCTATTCGTGTCGGGAGCCTTTGGATTCGATCAAGATAAACTACCGTTTGACGAACCGGCAGATTTTATTGAAGCCATCACCATCCAATGCAGTAAGATTCGAGATTTAACTCCGCTTTACTTTCTGAAAAATATCAAGAAAATTTGCTTAGAAGGAAATCCGGATATAAAAGGCGAATTGGATTTGCATCATTTTCAGCATTTGGAGCGTGTGGATTTTTATGACAGCATAAAGAACATTACCGGCTTATTTGATCATAAAAATCTGAAAGCCGTTTATATTGAGCCTAAGAAATTAAAATGCTTAAGCATTGATGAAGAAAATCATACTATCGAACATCTTGGCTTGAGCAATAGCCATATTGCCGATATTGCTGATATACAAAAGCTGCCTGCACTTAAAAGCATTGAATTGGCATATTTGCCCAAAATAACCAATATTTCCTTCTTACTTCGCTGCAAGCAAATCAGTGAAATTCAAATCTGTTCATGCAAAAAGATTGAAAACTTAATCGAAACCTTGTCAAAGTTAGACAGCCTCACATCCATTACGCTATGGAATCAAGGAAATATTGATACCATTCAGCCTTTTCGCTGTTTAAGCAAGCTACAAATAGTCAGGTTGTGGGAAGCAACAAAAATTCTTGATGGAAAAGTCAGTTTTCTTGATCAAATGCCTGATATGCAGCATTTGGAGATCAAACGCTATGCTCATTACGATAAATAGCAGGTTAATTTAACCTCCGCCACTTTATTGCCTTGCAGGCTACCTGAAATGCTATCGGGGTAGGGTTTATGCCTTTATTTCCTAAAATTGCAAAGGCTACCTGAAAATTGCCAAACTCTTTTGAGTTTGAGCTTTCAGGTAGCCTTTGTTATGCGCTAGGCTGCTTGGATAGTTGTTGGATAGATTCAAGCTCGCAAACAGCCGTCGTCCATAGTGAGCACGCGGTCGAAGCGTTTGGCCAGCTGCTCGTCGTGGGTAACCACGATGAGGGCAGTGCCGAGTTCATGTTTGAGTTCCAGCATCATTTCCAGCGCGTGGGTAGCGTTTTTACGGTCGAGGTTGCCGGTGGGCTCGTCGGCCAGCAGACAGTCGGGCTTGGTTACCAGGGCGCGGGCGATGGCGGCACGTTGGCGTTCGCCACCGGAGAGTTCGCCGGGACGGTGGGTCATGCGGCTGCCAAGACCAACTTTTTCTAAAATTTCGGCAGCGGCCGCTTGTGCTTCGGCCCGGCTTTTGCGCGCCACCAACAGCGGCATCATCACGTTTTCCAGTGCGGAAAACTCGGGTAGCAGGTGGTGGAATTGGTAGACGAAGCCCAAATGGCGGTTGCGCAACTGGCCGATGGCCACCTGGGAGAGGCTGTTTAGGCCCTGGCCTTGGATTTTCACTTCGCCGCTGGTGGGCTTGTCCAGCCCGCCGAGGATGTGCAGCAGGGTGGATTTGCCGCTGCCAGAGGCGCCGATGATGCCGATGCCTTCGCCTGAGGCTACCTGAAAATCGATATTGCGCAGCACTTCCACTTTGAGGCTGCCGTCGTCGTAGGTTTTGCCTACGTTTTGGCATTGGATAACGGCTTCTTTATTCATAGCGTAAGGCCTCTGCGGGTTGGGTTTTGGATGCACGCCAGCTGGGCAGCAGTGTGGCCACGAAGGAGAGGCCGAGGGAAATGGCAACAATCGCCAGCACGTCGGACAGCTTCACTTGCGAGGGCATATAGTCGATGAAATAGATGGCGGAAGTAACCAGCTTGCGGCCAGCCATCTGCTCGATGGCGGAAACGATAGCGCCCACGTTCAGCGCTACGGTTACGCCCAGCGCCACGCCGATGGCGGTGCCGACCACGCCCAAGAGCGTGCCCTGCACCAGGAAAATCTTCATGATGCCGCGCGGAGGCAGGCCGAGGGTGCGCAAAATGGCGATGGCGGCCTGCTTTTCGGTTACGGTCATGATGAGGGTGGAAATCAGGTTGATGGAGGCGACAAGGCTGATGAAGAACATGATGACGAACATCATCTTCTTCTCCACCTCCACGGCTTGGAAGTAGTCGCGGTTTTGGTAGGTCCAGTCGAAAGAGGCGATACGGTTGCGCTGCTCGGCGGGCACAATAGTAGAGGTCACGTCGGGTGCGGTTTCCGGCTGCGAGAGGCGCAGCTGAATGCTAACATCGCCATCTCCGGCACGATACAGGGTTTTGGCGTCTTCAATATGGATGATAGACAAGCTGTTATCTACAGCAAAAATGCCGGTGGAAACGGTGGAAGCCACAGTGAATTGCTTCATGCGCGGCACCATGCCCACCGGCGTAATGTTGCCTTCGGGCGAAATCAGGGTAACTTTCTCGCCCGGCTGCACGCCTAAGCGGTCGGCAATATCTTTGCCCAAAATCATTTCAAACTGACCGGGCTTGAGCTGCTGATACAGCTCGTTGGGCAGCTTGTCGCCGTATTCCGACACTTTCGGTTCTTCAGCCGGGTCGATCCCCTTTACCTGCACGCCCTGAACCTCTCCGGAATTAGCCAGCAACGCCTGCCCGCTCACATAGGGCGCCACGCCCAGCACGCGCGGATTGGCTTGGGCGATTTTGGCCAAGCCTTGCCAAGTGTCACCCGGATCGGCCTGTAGATAGCTCATCTGCATGTGGGGGGTAACTTGCAGCAGCTGGCCGCGAATTTCTTTTTGAAAACCGTTCATTACGGAAAGCACCACAATCAGCGCGGTTACGCCGGTGGCAATGCCGAAAATCGAGATGATGCTGATAACAGACATCAACCCGTTGCGTTTTTTGGCGCGCATATAGCGCAGGCCGATCCAAGTTTCTAAGGAAAGCATAGTGGAATGGGCTCCGCAGCCTGCCGAAGCAGGCTGCAATCATGGGATTGGCAGGGTTTCAGGTAGCCTTTATCCGGCTAAAAATCACTTCATGCAGCATCAGTTCGCTTCATTTGCAAAATATGCTTCAGCGGTGTATTTGATACGGGGGCAAGGTACACGATATGCAAACTTGGCCAAGCATTAGATTTGCAAAAAGCGGCGCACAGTATACAGGCTCTTTGCCGGGCAGGGCATTGGTATTACGCGCATTTGCCCTATTTAACGGCAGATGTGCCCTTAGTGGGGCAGATATAGAAAACTGCATTCTCTGCCAAGCAGAAAATGCAGTCTGGGTAGAAAGTGTGGCTGAAGATTATTTCAGCTTGGTTTCTTTGTAAACCACGTGCTTGCGGGCAACCGGATCGAATTTTTTGATTTCGAATTTGCCGGGGGTAGTCCGCTTGTTTTTGGTGGTAGTGTAGAAATGGCCGGTGCCGGCGCTGGATTCCAGCTTGATTTTATCGCGCATGACTCTAATTCCTTAAATAATGTGATTAGGCTTCGCCGCGTGCGCGCAGATCGGCCAGAACGGCATCAATGCCAACTTTGTCAATCAGACGCAAAGCCGCGTTGGAAACGCGCAAGCGCACCCAGCGGTTTTCGCTCTCAACCCAAAAACGGCGCGATTGCAGGTTCGGCAAAAAACGGCGCTTGGTTTTGTTGTTGGCGTGCGATACGTTGTTACCGGACATCGGCCGCTTTCCGGTTACTTTGCAAACTCGTGCCATGGTTAATTCTCCAAACTTCAAAAAATATTAGATAGAAACGAAACTTGCTTTATACCATAGAAAGCATTTTCGGTTCAAGTTTTATCGCGATGAAATTGGCGGATGTGCTGCTGGATACAACATCTTGCGGGCACCCCATCCTAAAGAGGTATAGTTAATCCTTCAGTTTATTGTTTCAAAAAAACATTTGCTTTTGCTCGGTACGTTAATTTTCAGGTAGCCTTAATCGTGGGGCAATTATTTATCTTGTGCAGCGGACGGCACTGGGCGCAACCCAGCCGGTATTGACACCAAAATAACGGTTGTAGTGATTAGGTTTACCACGCCATCTGACCAGCGCCCAGTTTTTACCATGATCATCGGGGCTGCGTTCAAACAGGGTAACATTTAGATTAGCAGGCAGACTGCCTAAAATACGGCCGCCTGGCGTTTCACGTACTGGAGCAGCAGCGGCGATGCGGCAGCTTTCTGCATGGGTGGCAGCGGAAACTAGCGCAAACAGAACAAACAAGCTAAGGTGTTTCATTTTGAATCTCCCATGGTCAAGGACAATTAGGATACCTGAAAAATAGCCTATCTGGGTAGGTAATTAGTTAGATGCCCTGTTGTAACAAAGCAGAATTGAGGTAACTCTTGTTTTTCGCGGACGCAGCTTTGCAGATGCAGACGACCATCTAATATTTCACTTTTCAATCATATAACTATAACGAAATTATAATTGAATTGGCTTGACATAAGGCCGAAAGGTAACCGTACTGAAGTAAAGCAAGACAACTCAATGCTGTAGCTGAATCTAAGTTAATTCGCTATAACACATACTTAAGACTCAACCAAACACCAAATTTAAAGGCAACACAATGGACAAATCAAACGCCGGCGTGAGCAAATTCCTCAGTTATATCCTGCGCCATCATCCCGAAGCCATCGGTTTGACACTAGATGGCGAAGGCTGGGCAGATGTGGGTGAACTATTAACCCAGGCAGCTGCGCACGGGCGCAATATCAGCCTGCCGCTATTGCATAAGGTGGTGGCTACCAATAATAAAAAACGATTTACGCTGTCTGCCGATGGCGGCAAAATCCGTGCCGAGCAAGGGCATTCCACGGCACAAGTGGATATTGCCTACACCGAAACCGAGCCGCCGGAAATCTTGTATCACGGCACGGCGCAGCGTTTTGCCGAAGCTATTGAAGAGCAAGGATTGTTGCCGGGCAGCCGGCATTATGTGCACTTGTCGGGCGATGTGGAGACGGCTGTGTCGGTGGGTAGCCGCCACGGCAAGCCGTTGGTGTTGGAAGTGCAGGCCGGGCTGATGCGTCAGCAGGGTTTTGTGTTTTATTTAACAGCCAATAAAGTGTGGCTGATTAAAGAAGTGCCGTCACAGTTTTTACGGCGAATGTAAGAGGCTACCTGAAAAATTTCTACTGCTCAGGCAGGCTTTCAGGTAGCCTGTTAGCTATGGATTGATGGGCTACCTGAAAATGTAAACTACAACCCAGACCAAACATTTGGCCGGCAATATTCTTGAATAATCTAGGGCGTGCCATTCCGCTGTTGAGTAAAACCTTTGTTAAAATCCGCTATTTCTGCCGCATAGGCAAACAATTTACTTGCCACTTGCGCCATGTGGCTTTACAGTTCAGCCTGTGCGAAATGGCACGTTTTTCCGGAGTAACCCATGCAACAAATAAAAAACCAAGAATGGCTGCTGGTAGACAGTGGCAATCTTGAAGTGAGCGTAACCCGCGAAGCAGATGCCGTGGAAGAAGCGCAACGCTTGCGTTTCGACATTTTTGGCCGCGAGATGGGCGCCGGCATACACGGTGAAGACGGCCGCGATATCGACCGTTATGATGAATTCTGCCGCCACCTGATTGTGCGCGACAAAAACAGCGGCTGCATCATCGGCACCTACCGCTTGATTACCGAAGAAGCGGCCAAAGCCGCCGGTGGTTGGTATTCCGATTCCGAATTCGACCTCTCCCGCATCCGCCACATCCTGCCCAAAACCGTGGAGCTAGGTCGCGCCTGCGTACATAAAGACTACCGTACCGGCGGCACGATTTCACTGCTGTGGATGGGTTTGATCAGTTTCATGCAAGCACATGGTCTGGAATACATGATCGGCTGTGGCAGCGTGCATGTAGATGACGGCGGGCATTATGCCGCCAGCCTGTTTAACCAGCTCAAACAGACCCATTACTCGCCCGAGGAATACCGCGTGTTCCCGAAAGTGCCGCTGCCGCTGAACGAACTGCGGCAGGATTTGGAGGTGGAAGCGCCGCCTTTGATGAAGGGCTACCTGCGCGCCGGCGTGTGGATTTGCGGCGAACCGCATTGGGATAAGGATTTCGGCAGTGCCGATATGCTGGTGATGATGCCGATGGCCAATATCCATCCGCGTTATGCCAAACATTTTGTTAAATAAATCAGAAGACAAGGTTAGCTGATGCGTAGGCTCAGACTGATTGTCAGGCTATTTGGGGTGGCTGCCGTTTTGTTGTGGGGCTGCCTTCAGGTAGCCTTGTTTTTCGGCCGTGAAGATAAGGCCAAACGCCAATGGCGGATTCAACGCTGGTCGCGCCAGTGCATGAAAGTGTTTGGTACCAAGCTGACCGTGCACGGAGCGGAACGTTTTTTCGCCGAAGGTGGCCAGTTTATGGTGGGCAACCACATCTCCTGGCTGGATATTTTTCTCATCAACTCCGTGCAGGCTGTACGCTTTGTAGCCAAGCAAGAAGTGCGCGACTGGCCGGTAATCGGCTGGCTGGTGGCGCGAGTCGATACAGTATTCATCAAACGCGGCAACCGCCAATCATCACAGCAGGTGATGGATGTGCTGTTGCAGATTTTGTCGGAAAAGGATTACGCGGTTGTATTCCCCGAAGGAACAAGCACCGACGGGCGGGGCATCAAGCCATTTAAGAGCGGGCTATTCGATACCGCCATCATCGGCCAATATCCGGTGTGGCCGGTGTTGGTGTACTATCCAAATGAAGACGGCAGTCCGAACACGGATATGGCCTATTGCGGCGAAATCAGCTTGTGGGAATCGTTCTGCCGCATCCTGCCGCAAAAGCGCAGCGAAGGCGTGCTGTATTTTCTGGAACCGATTTCGCCGGAAGGCAAAACGCGGCAAGAGCTATGCGCCGCCGCCCAGGCGCAAATTGCGGCCAAGATGGGCGAACTGCACGGCCTGCCACCCGAGAGCGTGGTGGAAGAAAAGGGTGCCGTGTTTGAGCGGACTTAATCTGTTGTGATGATTGTTGAGCCGTCCCGTTTGTTGGGACGGCTTTTTGTTTGATGGGTGGATTTGATTGGTGGCGGTATCCATTGTTTTGCATACTAGCTGGTGAGAGCTGTAGGCAGTACAGAAATATGGCGAGATGAGTTTCTATTGGGATGGCGATAAAACCTTTTCAGGTAGCCTTGGTAAGGCGATATGGAGGCTACCTGAAAACGGATGCAAGCCAAATACGAACCGGCTGCCTGACGAGTTCGGGCAGCCGGTGTTTATGTGTGGATTACTTGAAGAAGTTGTCCATGCCGGGGGGTAGGCCGAGGCCTTGGGTGAATTGCGACATATGCTGTTGGGCGGCGGCTTCTACTTTGCGGGTAGCATCGTTGAAGGCGGCGGCAATCAGGTCTTCCAACATTTCTTTGTCGGAAGCGGCATCGGCGGCGAGGCTATCGTCGATGTGCACGCGTTTAACGGCGTGGTGGCAGCTGAGGGTGATTTTCACCATGCCGCCGCCGGCTTCGCCTTCCACGGTGATGTTGGCCAATTCGGCCTGTGCCTGTTTCATTTTTTCCTGCATTTTTTGTGCCTGTTGCATCAGGTTGCCGAGGCCGGCTTTGTTGAACATGAGTGTGCTCCTATTAAAAAGGGGGTGAAAAAAGGATGTTGGGGAAAGGTTTTGCCCTAGGTTTGGCCGTTTTCCTGCAATACAAGGCTTTCAGGTAGCCAGCGGGCGCCGAATAGATTGAGGATATCTTGCGCGGCAGGGTCTTGCTCCAGCAGGCTTTGCGCTTGATCGCGGGCGGCTTGGCGCAGGCGTTGTTGGCGCATGGCGGGGGTTTCGGCGGCTTTGCCACCGGCCGGCCAATCCATGGTACGGATGCTGACGGGATGGCCGTAGGCGGCGGCCAGGTGCTGCTCGATGCGCTGGATGTGTTCGCGGCTGATGCTGACTTGCCCGGCTTCGGCCACGGCGAGGGTGAGCAGGTGTTGCTGCGGGTCGTAGCCGAGGCAGGCGGTGTGCTGGGCGCTCATTTGGGCGGCACCGATTTTGGGGGCGATGGAGGCGACGATCTGCGGCCAGGTGTCGGCATCGGGCAGGGGCAGGGCTGCGGTGTCGGCGTTTTCCGGGGTTTCAGTAGCGGCTGATTGGGCGGGAAATGGTTCGTTTTGCCCGTTTTGGCTGTGTGGAAGCTCGCCTTGTTCGTTTTCAGGTAGCCTTTGGCTTAATGCGCCGACCGACAACGCGGTTTCTAAACCGGCGGGTGGGGCATCATCCCACGGCGGGCTGCTTTCGAAGGCGGCAGGGATGGCTTCCGACGCGGCAGGTTGCGGCTCGCTAGGATAGGGGCGGCTGGGTTCGACTGAACCAGGTGCCGGGCTGCCGGATTCGTTTGGGTTTGGCGAAAGCCCGTGCTGACTGTTTGGACTACCTGAAATATTTTCAGGTAGCCTTTCGGTATGGCGGGCAGCGGGGGCAGTTTCTTGCGTCAAGGGTTCGTTGTGCGAAAGCCTGCCGTTGTCGTTTGGGCTACCTGAAAAACGGCCGTGTTCATTTGGGCTGTGCGGGAACTCGCGTTGCTCGTTGTTGCTGCGTAGAAGCTCGCTATGCCCGCTTTCAGGTAGCCTTGGTTCGGCTTGGGCGGGTGGGGTTTCTGCTGCATGGTTTTCGGCTGGAATGCGGGCGTTATCCGGCTGCAGTGTGGCAGCCGGACGGGGCTTTGGGGAGGGGTCGTGCAGTTCGCTGCCGCTGATGTGGCTGCCTTCGGGCAGTTCGGCTGCGGCCAGGGGGGTGAAGGCGAGCAGGCGCAGTAGGGTCATCACGAAGCCGGCGTATTCATCTGGCGCGAGCGGCAGGTCTTGTTTGCCGTGGATAACGCATTGGTAATACAGCTGGATTTGTTCGTCGCCCAGTTGGGTGGCGAGCTGTTGCAGGGTGTCGCGTTCGGGGTCATCGGCGGGCACGGCAGCGGGGATGGTTTTGATGAGGGCGAGCTTTTGCAGCAGGAGGGCGAGCTCGCTCAAGGCGCTGTCGAAACCGATGGCACGACCGGCCATTTCCTGTGCGGTGGCGAGCAGGGCGGCGCCGTCTTGGTTGGTAGCGGCTTGCAGCAGGGAGTAAAGGTAGCGTTGATCAACGGCGCCGATCATTTGGCGCACGTCGGCTTCGGTTACGCTACCGGAGCCCATGGCGATGGCTTGGTCGAGCAGGCTGAGCGCGTCGCGCATGGAGCCGGCGGCGGCGCGGCCGAGCAGGGCAAGGGCAGGGGCTTCGTAGGGGATTTGTTCGCTGTCCAGAACGTGCGCTAGGTGCTGCGATACCTGCTGGGCGGTCATGTTGCGCAGCACGAATTGCAGGCAGCGGCTGAGCACGGTAACGGGCACTTTGTGCGGGTCGGTGGTGGCCAGGATGAATTTGACGTGTTCGGGCGGCTCTTCCAGCGTTTTGAGCATGGCGTTGAACGCGCTTTTGGAGAGCATGTGCACTTCGTCGATGATATAGACTTTGTATTTGCCGGCGGTGGGAGCGTATTGGGCGTTTTCCAGCACTTCGCGGATGTTGTCGATGCCGGTGTTGGAGGCGGCGTCGATTTCCAGCAGATCCACAAACCGCCCGGCGTCGATGTCGCGGCAGGATTGGCATTGTCCACAAGGCTCGCCTTCGTGCGGGGTTTCGCAGTTGAGGCTTTTGGCCAGGATGCGGGCGATGGTGGTTTTGCCCACGCCGCGGGTGCCGGTGAGCAGGTAGGCGTGGTGCAGTCGGCCTTTGCCCAGGGCATTTTGCAGGGCTTTGACAACGTGTTCCTGTCCGACTAAATCGGCAAAGGTTTTGGGGCGCCACTTGCGGGCGAGAACTTGATAGGCCATGTGGAATGCTTTGATGGGGTTGTTCGGGCGCACAGATGCGCGGTACGGCATGATGTTGCTGATGTTGCTAAGGGCGGTATTTTAGCATTATCAACGCTATTCTTGGCGACAGGAAAAGGCAAACAGGCTACCTGAAAATCGGATTTCAGGTAGCCTGCCTGTTTGGCCGGGCGGGGCTTATTTGCCGTTGCCGCCGTTGTTGGCGCGGTAGTATGCCCACTCTTCCACTTCTTTGCCGTCTGGCAGGATGCACACGCCGTATTCGCTGCCGTCTTGGTTTTTGCGGATTTCAGACTTGCCGCCTTGCTGCACGCAGTATGCGCTGGCGGGGTTGGGCGTGCCGATGGCGGGCGCTTGGGCGGAAGTGGTGTGGCTGCCGGCGCAGGCGGCCAAGCCGAGGGCGGCCATCAGGGGGAAGAAACGTTTCATGGGTTATCCTTTTTGGGTGTGGTGAATAAATTTGGGGCTGTCCTAGATAACCAGGAATATTCA